>CACXEH010000098.1 GCA_902766625.1 uncultured Bacteroidales bacterium
GCAATGAAGTTGTCGTAACTTCGCACCGTCGATGAGAGAGGCGCGAATTGGGCCGAAGGCATAGGAAAGATTGAGCGTGCGCGCCGCTGCAGTTTTTCCGGAGCCGCAGGGCAAAGGGGCCGATTTCAGAGATACTTGCAAGTGAGAGAGTAGATAAAGATTAACTAACCGACTAAAGAAAACAGAAACAACTATGACCATCAGACATCCATGCAGCAGGGAGGCGGCCCAAAAGTCCGGGGATATTTGCAGCGGCAGAATCTCCGTCCGGGCAGCAACGCAAGCACTATCCACTTATCGCGGTTACATCTGTTCAAGCCAGAGGGACAAAAAGACGCCCCACGTATGTCAATCATAAAAAAACCGCGCCCATTTACAGGACGCGGCCTTCTTTATGTTTTACCTTAAAAGTTCGCTTTTAAGCTCTCTTTGTCTTTTTGCCAAAAGCATAACTTGCAGCCTCGCCGAGCTCTTCTTCTATGCGGATAAGCTGGTTGTACTTAGCCATACGGTCTGTACGGCTCATAGAACCAGTCTTAATCTGACCTGAATTGGTTGCAACTGCGATGTCAGCAATAGTGGTGTCTTCTGTTTCACCTGAGCGGTGAGAAGTTACTGTTGTGTAACCTGCACGGTGAGCCATCTCGATAGCGTCAAGTGTCTCTGTCAGAGAACCGATTTGGTTAACCTTGATAAGGATAGAGTTGGCTGCGCCCATCTCGATACCCTTCTGCAAGAACTTGACGTTGGTTACGAACAAGTCGTCACCTACAAGCTGGCAACGGTCGCCGATAGCTTTTGTAAGCAGTACCCAGTTGTCCCAGTCATTCTCGTCAAGACCATCCTCAATAGAGTCGATAGGATATTTTGTTATCAACTCTTCAAGATACTTAATCTGCTCTGCAGCACTCAGTTTCTTGCCGTTAGGATCTTTCTTCTTACCGTTCTTCAGCTGGCGATAGTCATAATACCACTCACCATTCTCCTGAACAGCAAATTCAGAAGCAGCGCAGTCCATAGCGATAGTTACGTCCTTACCGGGAACATAACCTGCATTCTTGATAGCTTCAATGATACTGTCGAGAGCATCCTCGATGCCGTTAAAGTTAGGAGCGAAACCACCTTCATCACCTACAGCTGTTGAAAGGCCGCGAGCCTTGAGCAATTTAGCCAGGTTATGGAAAATCTCTGCACCCATGCGGACAGCTTCTTTAATAGACTTAGCACCGATGGTACGGATCATGAACTCTTGGAATGCGATAGGAGCGTCAGAGTGAGCACCACCATTGATGATATTCATCATAGGTACCGGCAAGGCATAGGCGTTGCAACCGCCGATGTAACGATACAACGGCATATTCAGAGCCTTAGCGGCAGCCTGAGCCGTAGCCAGAGAAACGCCAAGGATAGCGTTTGCACCGAGTTTACTCTTAGTAGGAGTTCCGTCAAGTGCCAGCATCTTCTGGTCAATAGCACGCTGCTCAAACACACAGTCACCCTTCAATGCCGGAGCAATGATAGTATTCACGTTTTCAACTGCCTTCAAAACACCTTTGCCAAGATAGCGGCCCTTGTCACCGTCACGAAGCTCAAGTGCCTCGTTCTCGCCTGTAGATGCGCCTGACGGAACGGCAGCACGACCCATTACACCATTTTCAAGTGTTACTTCGACCTCGACTGTAGGATTGCCTCTTGAATCAAGGATTTCTCTTGCATGAATTTTCTCTATTTTCATAACTCTAAAATTTATAAAATTGATTTAGTTTCTTTTGATTCAGTTTCCGACTGCAAAGTTACTCATTTTCTTCCAATCTGACAGCCACTTTGGTTCAAGCTTTTGCATTCGGAAGTTCCAGGCCATAGCCTTTTCTCTTGTCCTCGGCTTTGAGCAAAACGGAAATAATGATGGCAGTCACACCAAAGCAGGCAAATATTGCCATCGATGCCGTGTAGTCTATGATGCCATTAGCATCCGTATTGGCTTGGTTAACTTTACCTATAAGGATTGGAACCATCGAGAGTCCTATGTTCTGGATGTAAAAAATCAGCGCATAAGCTGTACCCAACAACTGCATCGGAATGATTTTGGGAACTGAAGGCCACATGGCAGACGGCACCAGGCCGAAAGCTATGCCCAACACAACCATTACGACAATGGCTAAGGCTACAGATGTGAACGGCAACGCAAATATCACATGGACTGCCGTCAAGAGGATTGAGCCCAGCAACATCAGTGTAGCGCCTTTGCCTACTTTATCATAGATATAGCCGAACAGTGGTGTCAGGATGATTGTTCCGTAAGGCAACATTGAAGGTATATAACCTGCCAAATTCTCCTCTACGCCATATTTCATCACCATTAGCTTTGTTGCGAATTTCAAGAACGGAAATACACCGCCATAGAACATCAGGCACAACAACGTAATGTACCAAAATCCGCGATTGCCAAACAAGAGGCGCAAATCGCTGAATTTGAATCCTTCCTCCGGTTCCGTTGCAATCAGTGCGGCAGACTTGTCCTCTTTTCTGTCCATCACACAATAAACAAGATATATCAGGACACCGGCACACAGCAGAGATGCACCAAGACCTACCGAAGCGCTGACGGCACCCATGCTTTTAGCAAAAGGCAGGGAGAAGCTGAAGGCGGATGCCGTACCCAGACGCGCCAAAGCAACCTGAACGCCCATAGCAAAAGCCAATTCGTGACCCGTAAACCACTTCACGATTACTTTCGACACTGTTATACCGCAGATCTCGCATCCGACACCATAGACAGCAAAACCCAAACATGCCCAGATAACCTGCATCTGATAACCCATGAATGTGCCGTCAAACTCATGCCCAAGCGCCCACCACTTAATCAAAGCGCCGGCAAGCATCAGCAAAGTGGAGAGAATACCCGTGAAGCGGATACCAAATTTATCCAGGATAATGCCGCCGAAGAACAGCAGCAGCAAGAATACATTGAAAAAGCCGTATGAGCCTGAGAAAAAGCCGTAGTCATCGGACGACCAGCCTAATCCGCCCGCCTCTTTTGAGGCGGTCACCAAAGGCTCCAACGGAGACATGACATCGGTAAAGAAATAACCGAACATCATCGTTACGGCAACGATGAGCAACGCCGTCCAGCGCATAGCCGCGGAGTCACTGAGCTTCTTTCTGATTGTTTCTGTCATCTCCTATTGATTTTCAGTGAAATCTATTGACTTCACACTCTCGTTTTCAGAGGGAACATATCCTGACACCGTCTTCTCCGGATGGGCCTTGGTCTGAATGCTTTTCAGTGTCTCCAACTTACGCATATATGTCGGTTTGGTTTCCACCATAGAGATAATGTCATCATTGTCCAGCGTCTCTGGAGTAAAGGTATAAATGAAATACTCCTTCTTCCTCGGTTGGCTGTCCTGTTCTCCGTACCATGTCGTGAGGCGATCATCCTCAATTTTCTTCTGTTCGATGGCTTCTGCATCAATAGGAATGTCTTTGTCAACCATATCCTTTACGCCGAATCCTGTAGCAAGAATCGTCACCTTGACCTTTTCCCCCATTGCGGCATCAGATGCAAGACCCCATTTGACTTCTATGTCACTGCTGAACTTGGACATGAAGTCATTGACTTCGTTCATTTCATCCATCCTCAAAGAGCTATTCTCGGTCTCGCCGCTGAAGGTGATGTTGAACAAGAATTTCTTTGACTTGAAGATGTCGTTATTATTGAGCAACGGAGAGTGGATCGCATTCTCCAACGCCTGCGTGATACGGTGTTCGCCTTCTCCGTAAGCTGTACTCATGATAGCCACACCGCCGTCCTTCATCACCGTACGGACGTCGTTGAAGTCCAGATTGATTGTACCGTGGAAAGTGATAATGTCTGAAATACTCTTCGCTGCTATAGCCAATGTATCATCCGCCTTAGCGAAAGCCTCAGTAAGGGTCAGATCGGAATATATTTCAAGCAGACGCTCATTGTTGATGACGAGCAAAGCGTCCACATTCTTCGCCATATTCTCCACACCGTCCAAAGCCTGGTTGATTTTCTTGCGGCCTTCCCATTTGAACGGAATGGTAACAATGCCGACAGTCAAAATATCCAACGCTTTCGCCTCACGCGCAATAATCGGAGCAGCCCCTGTTCCTGTGCCACCGCCCATTCCTGCCGTAATGAACGCCATACGCGTGCCGTCATCCAGCATCTTACGGATGTCCTCGACATATTCCTCCGCAGCGGCCTTCGCTTTCTCGGGTTTATTGCCGGCACCCAGACCTTCCTGGCCTAACTGCAGACGGTAGGGCACAGGGGAATCATCCAATGCCTGCTTGTCCAGATTGCATACTGCGAACGACACATCATGAATGCCTTGTTCGTACATGTGGTTGACGGCATTACCGCCACCGCCACCGACACCGATAACCTTAATAATGCACTTCTTCTGTTTAGCGACTTTGAAGTTCAGCACTTCATCTCTAATTACCAAAGGTTTCTGTATACTCATAACCATCAGAGATTTATACGATTAAACTAAGAGTTTCTTAACGATGTCAGATATGGTCTTACCGTCTGCCCTACCTGCCATCTGCTTTGAAGCTATACCCATCACCTTACCCATGTCTTTCATTGAGGCGGCACCTGTCTGGGCAATTATGCTTTTTATCTGAGCCGTAATCTCCTCTTCTGTCAACGCCTTCGGCAGATAACTCTCTATCACTTCTGCCTGAGCCAACTCTTCAGAGGCCAGTTCCTCACGTCCTTTTTCCTTGAACAAGGCGGCAGATTCGCGACCCTGCTTTGCCAACTTTGCCAGAATCTTCAGCGCTTCATCATCGCTAAGTTCATCATTATTTCCCGGAGCAGTCTTGGCTTCTATAAAATACTTCTTAATGTTTCGGAGAGCCTCAAGGCGGATTTTGTCTTTCGCCTTCATGGCACTCATTATATCTTTACTTACTTGTTCAAAAAGAGCCATTTCAAAATAGTTTTCTAAATTAATTACTCGTCATCACCTATAATCGTCGTTCCAATATTTTGGAGTTTGTCTGACAACCGCTTAAAGAACCCCGGGCCTTTAGGCTTTTTCTCTTCCTTCTGGGGCTTCTCTTCCTTTTCTTTGTCGGGAGTTTGTCCACCTTCCGTCGTTTCCGGATTGAAAATACCCTTGTCTGTGTCAGAGTATTCCGTTCCGCAACAATTCTGGGTGCCTTCATCCAAGATACTGATGGCTCCGATGTATTTTTCTTCTATTTCCTTCGGTCCGGAAGTTTTGGCAAACACTGCGTTAGATATGCTTTTAGCAATGCGTACCTGAGATATACCCGTGGTCTTGGTAAAGGCTGCGATAATATTCTTCATAGAACTTCCGCCGCCCGTCAATACCGCACCGCCTATCAGCGCACTCTTTTGGATACCTGACACTTTGATCTGACTTGCCACATTGACCAATATCTCTTTCATGCGCGCCTCAACAATCTCACTGAATATCTGCTTACTGAGGCTTGTGCCGTCGGGGAAGTTATAGACGGGCTCTTTGCCTTCTTCTATTGTGGCTATTTCGTTAGTCGCACTGCCAAACTTTATCTTCAACGATTCTGCCTCCAATTCATCCAGCTGGCAACTCTCAATATCTTTGGTAACATTTGCACTGCCCAATGGGATTACCGCGATATAGCGGAGGATGTTTTCCTTGAATATCACCACGCTTGTCGTATCTGCGCCGAAGTCCACAAGAACGCAACCAGAACGCTTTTCTGAGTCTGTCATCAGCATCTTTGCCTCAGATACGGGTGTCAGCATACAGCCGGCTATATGCAAACTTGCCTCATTGAAGCAGTTTTCTATGTTCAGTTTCAAAGCCGGACGGGCGATGATGTTCATATAGCGTGCCTCGATATTGTCGGCAATAACGCCCTCCGGATCCAAGACTATCTCGTTGCCGGCAAGGTAAGACTGTGGTATGACGTCCAGAATAGTATGGTTCCCTGTATCACGCTTCAGGTTTTCTTCCTCCAGTTCCTCGACAGTTTCTCTTGAGATAGGCACTTCTCCTCCGAGCGGTTTGCTGATATTGTTGAATACGGAGTGTATGCCCTGTCCGCCATAGCCGACGTACACTTGAGTGATTTTTCTCTTCAACCGTTCCTCAATACGCTCTTTAATGGAATTAATACACTGCGCCGATTTGGTCAAATTAAAAATCACGCCTCTTCTTACAAACATCGAAGAGGGTTCCTGAACTACCGCCTGTATAGCTATAGTCCCATCTGGCATTTTTTTGCCGGCAATACCCGTCACATTGGACGACCCCAGTTCTATTGCGACAATAAATAAATCTTCTGTTGCCATTATATGTTATTTATTTTGTTTTTGTACAAATAATCTGATTGTTATATTCTACGCTTATACGGCTATATTTGTTCCAGCCGACATTGCAGAGCACTTTATCATAAAACACTTTTACTCTCTTCAGCTTCTCTGCAATTCCTGTTGGCTTTCCCAGATTTATGACATGATTGCCCACGCGTGGTATCATCTCCAGCGTTCCGTCCTTCAAGACATTGACTTGTTCCACCTGACTGTTCCAAAAACTATTTTCCTGCAAGGTCTTTCCTATATGCGCCAGGTATTTTTTCGCATACTTCTGACTGATGCTTCCCGTAGAGACGACAACGTCAGCGGGATATTCCACATTCAGCATTTTGTCACCATTTCCGTCGATAAAATAGTTTTCACCCGTCGAACTCATTATCCTCATCACCGGCAGTCTTTGCTCGACATCAACGTGCACGACGTTGTTAGCGGTCTTGTAGCATTGCGCATCCAAAACAAACTGATGCGTTTTTATCTCTTTTTCTATCGACTGCAAGTTTATTTGATTAATCGGAGAACCTTTGGGATTAAGGTGTTTCTTCTCCAGTATCGCCAACAAGTCTTCTTCTGAAACAAAGGATGCCTGACTCTTATCCTTGACACAAATAATCAAGTCCTGACAAGGAGCATGATTCTTCCAAGTGTGCTCTTTGATAAAAGAGAAAACAAGGTATGCTATCAACACCAGCATCACCATGATTTTCATTAATACCATCCAGCCGGAGGTCTTCTTTTTTGTTTCCTGTTCAGGCATCGTCTTACTTACATTCTGTGTTTTAATATCTCGGCTATTTGGGGGACTTTGTCGTCCAGATTACCGGCACCCAGGATGACGAGAACGTCAAAATCATGCTTCTCGACAAAGGTTAATATATCTGCGCTGTCTATTATCTGCTTCTCCATGTCCGGGCGCATGTTGTCATATATGATTTCACTCGTCACGCCCGGGATGGGTTCTTCTCTTGCAGGGTAGATTTCTGTCAAGATGACTTCATCGAAAACAGACAGGCTGCGTGCGAAGTCTTTGTATAAATCACGAGTACGGGTGTACAGATGCGGCTGGAAAATGGCTGTTATCTTCCTTCCGTTGAACACGCCGCGCAAGGATTCTGCACATCTCCTAACCTCTTCGGGATGATGTGCATAGTCGCTCAACAAGACCAGTTTGTCGCTTTTTATCCTGATGTCAAACCTGCGGTCAACACCCTTGAAGGTCTCCATTCCCTTTCGAATCATATCATCGGTCGCGCCGCACAACTGTGCCACAGCCATCGCCGCAATACCATTCTCTATGTTCACCTCTACGGGAACACCGAGACGGATGCCTTCTATATTTCCGAAAATAGAAATAAAGTCAAATGTTATCTCGCCTCCGCCCATACGAATGTTGTCTGCGTGGAAATCGCCTGTTGTCAAACTGTAGGACAACTGCTTCACGCCGGCCTGAAGATTCGGGCGGAACGCCAGTCCGGTGTGAACAATCAATGTTCCGCCCGGCTGTATCAGATGCGAATATTCACGGAAGCTCTCCAGATAAGCGTCATAAGTGCCATATATGTCCAGATGATCCGGGTCGGTAGCCGTCACGACGCTGATGTAGGGACTCAGCCAGTGGAACGAGCGGTCAAACTCATCAGCCTCAACAACCACATAATCGCTTTCATCGCTGAACAGATAGTTTGTGCCATAGTTCTTGGAGATGCCTCCCATAAATGCGCTGCACTTCTTTGGCGTCTGCATCAGCAGATGGGCAATCATTGTTGTTGTCGTCGTCTTGCCGTGTGTGCCTGCCACACAAAGTCCTTTCATGCTTTGCGTCAATATACCCAAAACCTGAGCCCGTTTTTTGATTTCAAAATCACGCTCACGGAAATAATTCAACTCCTTATGGTCTTTGGGAATGGCGGGAGTATAAACCACCAGCGTTGTCTCCTTATCGCGGAATGCTTCAGAAATCAAGTCGGGGTTATCCTCAAAGTGCAAGTCTGCACCTTCTTTGAGCATAGCGTCTGTCAGCGGCGTAGCTTTACGGTCATAGCCTGCAACAGCTATCTTCTTCAACAGGAAGTAGCGCACCAATGCGCTCATACCTATTCCGCCGGCTCCGATAAAGTATACTGATTTTATGTCCTCTACCTTCATCTTGGATATTCTGTTATTATCTTGCACAATACTTTTCAGCCAACTCGTACACTTTCTCTGCAATATCTTTGGCAGCGTCCGGACGAGCCAGTTTGGCAGCATTCTTACTCAACGCGACAAGGCGCTCGGGGTCATTCACTACAGCGATAGCCTTAGGAATCAATGACATTGACGCTTCAACGTCCCTTATGCATATCGCAGCGTCTTTGTCCGCCAACGCCATTGCGTTTTTAGTCTGATGGTCTTCAGCCACATTGGGTGAAGGTACCAGTATGCACGGCTTCTGCAAGAGGCACAACTCACTGATGCTTCCGGCTCCGGCACGCGAAATCACAAGATCTGCAGCTTTGTAGGCCTTAGCCATATCATGGATAAAGTCGCACACGTACAGATTTTCAGGTTTGCCAGCCTTGTCCAGTTCAGCATTGATTTGACTGTTGTAATACTTGCCTGTCTGCCATATAAACTGCACACCGCTTTGTCTTATCAACGACAGTTGAGACAGGACGCTCTGGTTGATGGACTTTGCGCCCAAGCTGCCGCCTATTATCAAGACCGTCTTGCGCTGGGCATCCAGTCCGAAACTCTTTACGGCAAGTTCCCGGGAGATATTCACTTCCTTCAACTCCTGACGCACAGGATTGCCTGTAAAGATAATCTTGTCTTCCGGGAAGAAACGTCCCATCCCGTCATAGGCCACACATATCAGGTCGGCTTTTTTTGCCAATATCTTATTGGTCACGCCTGCATACGAGTTCTGTTCCTGCAACAATGTCGGTATGCCCATTGCTCCGGCCGCACTCAGCGTGGGGCCGCTTGCATAGCCACCCACGCCGACCACAACCATCGGTTTGAATTCTCTGATGATTTTTTTTGCCAGCATCCTGCTTGTCAATGCCTGATATATCACCTTGATGTTCTTCAGTATGTGTTTGCGGTCAAGACCGCTGACGGGCAAGCCCTTTATCTCATAGCCGGCTTCGGGCACGCGCTTCATCTCCATGCGCCCCTGTGCACCCACAAACAGGATCTTCACATTAGGATACGCCGCCTTCAGGGCATTTGCTATAGAGACTGCCGGAAAGATGTGTCCGCCTGTGCCGCCACCGCTAATTATTACTCTTAAATCTTCTTTCATTCTTAACGAGAAAACTATATTATACCTTATTATGCAAAAATAATAAATCTTTCGCGAATAACGGCATTTATACAGTCGCAAAAATGGCACTATTTTTCTATGTTTTTTCAAAGGGTGCACATTGACGGCTTTTTTGTGAACGGGAAACAGCAAAATCGCTCAATAACAGGCTCAATCTGCCGATTTTTTCTCCGTTCCATCAGGTGGAACGATTATTCCAGGCAATGGAACTTATATTCCATCTTGCAGGACTTACATTCCATAGGCTGGAACCGACGACTCAGCGGGCCAAAGTCACTTTGTCCTTCTCGTAAAAATAAATTCACAAACGTGTTGGCTGTCTTCCCGGAAAGGGAATTTTGTCAGAAAGCTGATGCCGCCACAGCTTCGGCACAGTGTTCTCCGTCGATAGCCGCAGAAACGATGCCGCCGGCATAACCTGCCCCCTCGCCACAGGGGTAAAGCCCCGACAGCATGACATGCGTCAGGTGCTCTTTGTCTCTGGGTATCCTGACTGGCGAGGATGTTCTGGTCTCTATCGCCAGCATCAACGCCTCTTTTGTCAAGAAGCCGTGATAACGCTTCCCAAATAGTTTCAGTCCTTCCTGAAGGCGGCGGGTGAAGTAACGCGGCAGCCAAAAATGCAGCGGACTCGCCACTACCCCCGGGCTGTAACTGCTCACAGGCAACTCCTCTGCGCTCAGGCGGCTGTTGACGAAATCTGTCATACGCTGAGACGGAGCTGTTTGCCTGCCGTTGCTTTGCCGCCAGCACTCATACTCCAACGCCTCTTGCAGGAACATCATTCGCAACGGATGGTCCGTATCGTCCAGCCTCTCATGGTCTGCGGCAAAGACATCGTCCTGTTGTATTTGCGACATAAATTTTTTGAGTGAATCCTCCCGCATATCTTCCGGTCGTATCTCTACGACCATGCCCGAATTGCTCCACCGAGAATTGCGCCCTGAGGGGCTCATGCCGTTTACAACTACCTGATGTTCACCGGATGCGGCAGGAATGACAAAACCTCCTGGACACATACAGAAACTATAGACACCCCTGCCGTCAACCTGAGCCGACATCCTGTATTCAGCAGCAGGGAGATACTTACCACGCCCGTTAGGATTGTGATACATAATGGCATCTATCAAGTGAGAGTCATGTTCCAGACGGGTACCTATCGCCAGGCCTTTGGCCTCCTGGAGTACCTGTTGTTTATACAGGAACCTGTAAACGTCGCGTGCCGAGTGGCCTGTTGCCAAAATTACAGGACCAATGAATTCCTCTCCCGTGTCGGTCGAGACACCTGTCACACACGCTTCCCTCAGAATCAAAGCATTGACATGAGTCTCAAAATGTACTTCACCGCCACGCGAGATAATAGTATTGCGCATGGATTCTATCACAGCGGGGAGTTTGTCGGTGCCGATATGCGGATGGGCGTCAGACAAAATAGAAGTACTCGCTCCATGCTGACAAAAAACATTCAGTATTTTATCAACTTTGCCACGCTTAGTACTCCGCGTAAACAATTTGCCGTCACTATAAGCCCCCGCGCCACCTTCACCGAAAGCATAATTACTCTCCGGGTTAACCTGATGTTGACGCGATATGAGTGCGATATCCTTCCTGCGCTCGTGAACATTTTTCCCGCGTTCAAGGACAATAGGACGGAGATGCAGTTCTATCAAGCGCAAAGCTGCGAACAGTCCTGCCGGTCCGGCCCCGACAACAATCACCGCAGGCTTGCCGCTCACATCGGGATAGTCGGTCTGCTGATATTCCAGGACAGGGGCAGGCTCGTTGACATACAGCCTGACGGTCATATTAAAGTAAATCTGACGCTGACGGGCATCTATGCTTTTCTTAATCACCTGCATCGCCTGTATCTCACTAACATCTACGCCAGCCTCTGCCGACGCCTGTTTTTTCAGTAATGACGTATCAGACGCTGTACGGGGGTCGATTCTTAGAACTACTTCTTTTTGCATACTTATTCTCCTCCGAACAAGCTCTTTAATGCCTCTTTGACATTGGAGACTGGTATCAATTCTATCTTTACTCTCTTCGTATCCAATGTCCGCATATTATTTTTGGGCAGAACGAAGCGTTTGAATCCTTGGCGTTCAGCCTCAGCGATGCGTTGCGCAATATGGGTCACAGGTCTTATCTCACCGCTCAGGCCCACTTCGCCGGCCATACAGGTAGATTCAGGCACAGGAAAATCAGCATTACTTGACAATATGGCGGCGATGACGGACAAGTCTATAGCAGTATCCGAAACCCGCAAACCGCCGGCTATGTTCAAAAAGACATCTTTCTGGGCCAATTTGAAAAAAACGCGTTTTTCAAGTACAGCTAAAAGCATATTCAGGCGCCTGGTATCAAAGCCTGTCGCCGAGCGTTGCGGGGTACCATAAGCCGCAGTGCTCACTAATGCCTGCGTCTCTATCAGCAACGAACGGGCCCCCTCAATGGCAGACGCAACAGAAACACCGCTCATACCGGCATTGTCTCTGTTCAGCAACATTTCGGAAGGATTGGATACAACAGTCAGTCCACCTTCACGCATCTCATAAATACCCAACTCGTCAGTGCTGCCGAAACGATTCTTCAAGCTGCGCAAGACTCTGTAAAAATGCTGACGGTCGCCTTCAAACTGCAAGACAGTGTCAACAATATGTTCCAATATTTTAGGACCAGCCAATGAGCCGTCCTTGGTAATATGTCCTACCAAGAAAACAGGAATACCCGAATCCTTTGCAAAACGCAACAGTGAAACCGTGCAGGCCCTTACTTGCGACGGACTTCCGGGAAAGGCATCGCCTTCCTCCGAGGAGATAGCCTGAACAGAATCCACAACAACCAATTCAGGCTGCATCTGTTGCGCATGCTCATATATCTTCTCCAAAGAAGTCTCACAAAGGACATAGCAGTTTTCTGAATTGAGGTCTGGATTGGTTTCGCGCAGTCTGTCGGCCCGCAGTTTAATCTGATTCTCACTTTCTTCCCCGCTGACATAAAGGACCTTCATTTGCTTTAAGCGCAACACCAACTGAAGCAGCAACGTAGACTTGCCTATACCGGGGTCGCCGCCCAGAAGAACCAACGAACCGGGGACGATGCCCCCACCAAGGACTCTATTCAATTCAGAATCACCTGTATCTATACGCTGTTGCTGTGCTGCTTTAACGGAGAGGAGAGGTTTGACTGATGAAGTATTGCCTTGAAAAGAAGAAGCAATGCTTACCGTGTTTTTTTTAGAGGAGACAGGGGCTACACGGATTTCCTTGAAAGAATTCCAGGCGTTGCACGAAGGGCATTTCCCTATCCACTGCACAGATTCGTAACCACACTGGTCACACACATACATCAACTTATTTTTTGCCATAGGACATCAACTTATGCCTTCAGTCTTTTGAAATTCTATTTCATTAACAACAGCGTCTTTCGGTTCTTCAGGAACTGCATCTTCTCGACGTTTGGCAAATCTGCTCACACTCAGCATCATACCTATATACACACAGTTGACAATCGTCGATGCTCCCCCTCGGCTTATCAATGGTAAGGGTTGTCCTGTCACAGGCATCAAACCGACAGCCACGCACATATTGACCATTGCCTGACCGACAATGAGCAAAGACAATCCCATGATTAAGAAAGCCGGAAAATTACGCTCACACTGTCTCGCAATCTTTCCTGCGCGGAAGAACAATATAATATACAGCAGCGCAACTCCTGCTCCACCCACGAGACCCAATTCCTCAATGATAATGGAGTAAATAAAGTCAGAATATGCCTGACTCAAGAAATCACGCTGCACAGAATTTCCAGGCATCTTTCCAATGATATTGCTTGTCGCAATGGCGATATTGGAATTAGCTACCTGGGCATTGTTCGCCATATCGAAATCTTCCGGAGTCAGTTCCTTCGTCTTTTCCATATTGCCGGTATAACTACCGAAACGATGTTTCCATGTCTTCAAGCGGTGTCCCATAGGAATCTTATCAAGCGTATCCTCCGGAGCAACCATCATTACAGCCACAGCAAATGCCCCGAGAATGGATAATACGCCCATCAGTTTACCTATCTGAACCATCGGGACATGGCCTATAAACATCATCAGTAACACTACCGCGAACAAAAGTGCTGCAGTTGAAAAATTCTCTGGCGCTATTATCAGACATGTTGGTAAGGTCAGATACAAGATATACTTAAAGGCATGTTTGTCTGCCCCCTTGGGAGTTTGCGTAACCGACAATATCACTGCCACAGCAATAACTATCGCACCTTTTGCCAACTCTGACGGTTGAATAGGAATTCCGAAAATAGGTATAGTGCGACGCGCACCATTAACCATCTCACCCACAAACGGCACCATTATCAACAACAACCATGATGCAGGAATAAACAACAAGGGATACAACTTAAACCATCTGCAAGGTATATTGTGGACTAACCACACAATCAAAAAACCAATAAACAGATATCTCGAGTGCTTTATTACAGGTGCCCAATAATGACCATCCTCATAACTCAAATTACTTGTCGCACTATACACCTCAATGATAGAGATGGCACAGAGTAAAAAGAACACAATCCATATCACAGCATCTCCGTGAAAGAAACTATGGAAATTTTGCTCCTTCTGATTTAATCCTGTAGCACCCATGATTCAAAAATTATCTTACCGCTTTTCTAACTGATGAACTAAATCCTTAAACATCCTGCCGCGCTCCGCCATATTATTAAACAAGTCAAAACTTGCACAACAAGGACTCAACAAGACAGTATCACCTGGTTTGGCCAAACGATGACACTCAGCCACACAATCTGGCATACTGTGAGTGTCTGAAATTGTTATACCCATGTCATCAAAGAAATTGTGAAGTTTTGAATTGTCTGCCCCGAGAAATACTATCGCACGGCATTTCTCCCGAACCAAATCTTTGATTTCATTATAATCATTGCCTTTATCCTTGCCTCCCAGAATCAAGACAACAGGAGTTTTAACACTCTCCAGTGCATAATAACACGCATCAACATTGGTGGCCTTGGAATCGTTTATATACAGGACATCGTCCACTGTCGCAACCTTTTCCAAACGATGCTCTACACCTTTGAAGTCATGAAGGCACTGACATATAATATTTCCCTTCACACCTACTAAATTAGCAGAAATACCTGCCGCAAGAGAATTGTACAAATTATGTTTCCCCTGAAGTGCAAGGCTTTCCTGCTCCATGTTGATTTGGACAGGGTATTCTATCTCAAACTGACCATCTTCAAGGTAACCGATTGTGCCATTTTTCTTTATCTCCGAAAAAGGACACAAATGACTCTTGACACCATATTTCTTCAGTTCCCGGCTTATTATAGGATCATCCTGCCAATAGACAAACGCATCATCCTCCGTCTGATTTTGAAGGATACGCATCTTGGCATCAACGTAGTTCTGCATCTCATTGCCGTATCTGTCCAAATGATCTGGAGTAATGTTCAGCAACACAGCCACATCGGCTTTGAAGTCATACATGTTGTCCAGTTGAAAAGAACTCAACTCAATAACATAATAGTCAAAATGCTCTTCTGCGACTTGAAACGCAAGACTACGCCCAATATTACCTGCCAAGCCTACATTGTAACCGGCAGTCTTCAATATATGATATATCAGCGACGTCGTGGTTGTCTTACCATTGCTTCCCGTTATGCATAACATTTTTGCGTTTGTATATCGGCCGGCAAACTCTATCTCACTGATAATTGGAACTCCCAGTGACCGCAATTTGGCAACAATTGGAGCTTCATTTGGGATACCTGGACTCTTAATAACTTCATCGGCATCCAAAATCATGCGCTCACTATGCCCGCCATCTTCCCAATTAATATTATATTGGTTGAGAAGGTTCTTGTATTTGGTGCTGATGTTCCCCGAATCAGAAAGGAATACTTCAAATCCTTTCTTCTGAGCCAATACCGCAGCACCCCAGCCACTTTCTCCACCGCCTAATATGACTATCTTTGACATCTTTATCGTATTTTTAATGTAATTATTGTGGCCGCAGCCAAAATCATTGTAGCTATCCAGAAACGTGTCGTAATCTTCGCCTCGTGGAAACTATTCTTCGGCCAATTCGGAAACATATATGAACATGCAGGATCCATCTGTTCCGGGAGGACTCTGAAATTATCATGAATCGGCGTGCGCTTAAAAATGCGTTGCTTACGACCTTGATGCTTTCCTTTTTTGAAATATGTCGTCTGAAGGATTACACTCAAACTTTCGACGAAGAACACGCCACACAATATAGGCAACAACAATTCCTTATGAATAATTACCGCAAACACACCTATTATTCCTCCTATGGCCAGACTGCCCGTGTCACCCATAAAAATCTGGGCAGGATATGCATTGTACCATAAGAAACCTATCAACGCACCCACAAAGGCACTGGCAAATATCACCAACTCCTGGGTTCCTGGAATATACATTATATTCAAATAGCCGGCAAACTCTATATGACTCGACACATAAGCCAGCAAACCTAACGCCACGCCTATTATCGCCGAATTACCCGCCGTCATGCCATCCATTCCGTCATTCAGGTTCGCGCCATTAGACACCGCCATCACAACAATGACCGTCAGAAAGACAAAGAATACCCATCCTGCAGCTTGCTTATACGGACCGCAGAAAGAGAAGAACGAACTATAGTCTAAGTTATTATTCTTGAAAAAAGGTATCGTCGTCTTAGTGGACTTCTTGTTTTGGACCTTATGCATACATGTCACTTGACCTTTATCCACTACCTCAACATTCTCCCGAATGACAGCATCAGGGCTGAAATATAAAGTTAATCCCACAATCAGACCTATGCCAAACTGCCCTAAGATTTTTATCCAACCATTCAAGCCATCTTTGTTATGACGGAAGATTTTAATATAATCATCCCAAAAGCCTAATGCTCCCAGCCAAATTGTCGTTGCCAGCATCAGGAGTAAATAAATATTACGCAAACGGCCTAAAAGAAGACACGGTATCAGCAAAGCAGCAATGATAATAATGCCACCCATTGACGGCACACCCTGCTTTTTGACTCCATACGGGTCAATTGATGCGTCACGTTGCTGTTCACTGATATGGTGTTGGCGCATCCGTTTAATGAAATATTCTCCAAACGTTGCCGAAATAATAAGTGCCAATATAAATGTCAGCAACGCACGGAAAGAGATATAACTCCACATTCCTGAGCCTGGAACGCCATACGACTCTAAAAATCTAAAAAGATAATATAGCATAATCTGTTATTCTTTTCGTTATGACAATTCTTTTTTAAATATCTCACACAAGATTTCCTTGTCATCAAAATGATGCTTTACACCTTTCACATCTTGGTAATTCTCATGACCCTTTCCGGCAACCAAAATCACATCACCAGCACTAGCCATGAAGCATGCTGTTTGGATAGCCTGCGCACGCTCTACAATAGTCACAACTTTGTTTTTCTGATCAGGCTGAATACCTGCAAGCATATCTTTCAGAATGTCTTCCGGTTCTTCAAAACGCGGATTATCACTCGTCAGTATCACACGGTCACTCAATTTCGCTGCCTCAAAAGCCATCTGCGGACGTTTTCCTTTGTCTCTGTTTCCTCCGCAACCACAGACTGTCAAGATGTGACCTTTCCCTCTCAGTACATCATGAATTGTACAAAGTACATTTACCAATGCGTCTGGGGTATGAGCATAGTCCACGATAGCGGTATATCCTTTAGGGGACTGCAACGCCTCAAAACGGCCTGACACCGAATGCAATGCGCTCAATACTGTCAACACTTCCTGCGAAGATTGCCCCAGCATCATTGCCGCACCATATATCGCCAGAATATTGGACACATTAAATTTTCCAACAAGAGGAATATGCACTTCAGTTCCATTTACGACAAGTTCCATTCCCTGAAACGTCATATCCAGTATGTTAGTATGAAAGTCCGCCAACCGTTGCTGAGAATAAGTTTTTATTTCTGCCTTGCAATTCTGAACCATAACCATACCATTCTTATCATCAGCATTAGTAATTGCAAATGCATCTGGGGTCAATTGGTCAAAAAAGGCTTTCTTTGCATCACGATAGTTCTCGAAAGTTTTATGGTAATCCAAATGGTCTCGTGTCAAATTCGTAAATATTCCACCTGTAAAATGGAGTCCTCCGATACGATGCTGGCAAATAGCATGTGAACTTACTTCCATAAAAGCATATTCACAACCCTTATCAGCCATCTCGCCCAAGAGTTTATTAAGTGTTATAGGGTCGGGGGTTGTCTGCGATGTAGGATAAGGCTCACCGTCAACATAATTGCATACAGTTGAACATAAGCCACACTTATACCCCAGTTTGCGGAA
The DNA here is from genome assembly GCA_902766625.1 of uncultured Bacteroidales bacterium. Lineage (GTDB taxonomy): Bacteria > Bacteroidota > Bacteroidia > Bacteroidales > Bacteroidaceae > UBA6382. The sequence goes on from CACXEH010000098.1 coordinate 18,048, forward strand.
CATTTCGTACAGTAGGGTAGCAATCGTCGTTTTACCATTTGTACCCGTTACTCCTACCAGTTTCAGTTTCCTCGTGGGATTCCCATAAAACCGAGTCGCAAGGAGTCCGACGATTTTTTCTGTGTTTTCCACACGGACATATGTGACATCTTCATTAAAAGTCTTGGGAAACTGTTCACATATCACGGTGCCAGAGCCTTTCTCTATCGCCATCGGTATGAACTGATGTCCATCCGACTGTGTTCCACGAATGGCGACAAAGATATCACCGGATTGTATCTGACGGGAATCTATCTGAATACCTGTCACTTCTCTGTTCTTTGTGCCTTTAACTTCAACAAGTTGCACATCGTGTAAAATATCCTTCAAATTCATATCCCTGCCTTTTGTGTTGTATCTGGCTTTATCTCCTGATTATCTACCTTTTCAACAGACGCTTTTTCAATAACGTTTTTACTTCCTTTCAAGCCTAAATGCAGCTTTATCTTCTCACCCTTAACTATAATATGCCCGAAAGGCAGACTTTGCTGCTGAACTACGCCTGTACCTTCTATCTGTACCTTCAGTCCCAGTTGCTCCGCCAGATAAACTGCATCGCGCGCGCCCATTCCCGTTAAATCAGGTACCACTGAAGACCTCGGCATCTGTCGCGGTTTCAACACTAACTCGTCTCTTTCTGTGACAACATTCCCGATACTTGCAGTATCCGCATTATTTTCCATATGGCAATTATAGCCTAAATCTTTCAGCACGGTATTGGCATAATCCATCTTCCCGTACCCTACAAGGGGCAAATGATTGTGTAAAGTATCTGATGCCGCAGTTATTTCAGGTCTCATTTTGCTCTTCATTACCATTTCCGCCACCTTCTTAAACACTGGTCCGCATTGTCCGCCGCCCGAAGCCGGCAGACCACGTTTCAATATGCAAACCATACAACTGTATTGTGGCTTTTCAGATGGGAAGTATCCTGCAAATGACACCAGGAAGTTAGCCGTTTTACCGCCACCTGCCCATACCTGAGCCGTTCCCGTCTTGCCTGAAACATGAAAATATTTGGAGCCAGCCTTCTTCCCGAGACCTTGCCCGACAACACGCCTCAAACAGATTTGCAAGTCTTTTATTGCTTTAGGAGATGCCATTTGTTCTCTCACTACCTGAGGCGGAAACTCTTGGATAATCTCATTTTTACGCATCGCCGCTGTAACAAATCTCGGACGCATCATCTTGCCGTTATTGGCTATGCCGTTATAAAAAGACAACACACTTATTGGCGGAACTTGTGTCTCGTATCCAATACTCATCCAAGGCAAAGCAGTATTATACCAGTTTGCCCAGTGCTTCCCCGTTCTGTCTTTACGCGGACGACGGATGACTGGCGGCGCATATCCGGGAATATCCAGATGCAAGTCTTCTGCAATACCCAGTCTATACAGCCCATCCACAAACTTTTCCGGATTATTGTGATATATCTTATCAATAAATGTACTTACGCCGATATTGGAAGAATACTCCAGACACTCCGATACCGTCAGTACGCCATAGCCTCCTCTGTGCCAGTTGTGATCTTTCATCTTACGTCCGTACATCATTTTCTGACCGCCAACACAATCTACTCTGTCTGTGATTTTCAATTTGCCATCGTTTAATGCCACCAGGAAAGACATCGGCTTAAACACCGAGCCTGGCTCCATCAAGTTACTGACGGCAATGTTTTTGCGCTCACGATACTCTCCGTCACCACATTTGGACAAATTGACAATAGCTTTAATGTTACCTGTCGCCACTTCCATCAGCAAGACAACGCCATCTATACCGTCTATCTCTTTCATTTTGTCCATCAATGCTTTCTCAGCAAAATCCTGCATCTTGACATCCAGCGTCGTCATCACATCAGCACCTTCTACGGGTGGCACATCAATGATGTTCAGATATTTGTTTCTTATTTTTTGTCTGTGGTATATACCCGGTGTACCGCGCAATAAACTGTCGTATGCAAGTTGAAGTCCGGAGCGCGCGGAATCTTTCCCGGGGTACATGTCACCAAGTGTTCTCGACGCCAATGAGCCGAAAGGCTTTTTTGTTTCATTAAACACTTCCGAATGAACGCCGCTCTTAAGTTTGCCCCTGTTCAAAAATGGCAGTTTGCAAACATCCTTGTAATCCATGTATGACATCCTGTAGGGATACACTACCCAGTGGCGGCTTTTTTTAGCATACCCCTGCATAAGATGGTTTTTAAACCACGATATCGTCTTTTTCGGGAAGATGCGATTCAATCCTATCGCCAAGCTATCCACTTCATTGTTAAATACAGAGTCACGGAAATGCTGGGCTTTAACCTGAGTCAGGCTGTCTCTGTCTTTAACTATGAAATCAATATAGACTTTAAACTCAGGCAGAGATGTCGCCAACAGTTGTCCGTCAGCACTGAAGATGTTTCCACGGGTAGACGGGAGTTTGATGCCCTCTTTAACATTGCGCTCGCTTAATTGCACCCAGAAACTCCGCTTGACAAACATTGTATAAGCCGCCTTCCCGATAACAGCGACAGCCAGCAATGTAAAAAACAATGCCAGTATGCGATAACGCTTCAGTGTAGGCTTATACGGAAACTTTTTCATTCTTCTCTGATTTTTAACTCATATGGCGGTTCTGTGTTCATTCCCAAAGTCGTGTCGCCCATAGACTTCAAGTATTCTTCTACACGACTCTGACGACAGCGTTGCAACAACTGGGAAGAGCGGGTCAGAGCATCATATCGCTTGTCTTCCAGTTCTTTTTTCAAAGCATCTATCTTAATCATCTCCTGTTGAGATGCATAGCGATTGGTGATATATAATATTGTTAATATAATTATCAGTATTATCAGCATGGCGTGTTTGCGAAACCACCGTGCATTCAGGATATCTCCTCCCAATATACTTGGCAGAGACCAGTTGATGCGCACCTCCTCACCTTCATCAGAGGTGAATGCATCCACTATTTTGCGGACGGAGGCTTCGTCATTTTCCTCCGTCTCACCCTCTAATGGCGGTGCCGCCTCCAGCGCAGCCTCTTCCGCGGCATTACGCTGCGCATCCTCTATAGAGAATTCTTGCATTTCTTCCAACTGGTCTTTCTCCTCTGTTGCCATTTTTTATTGCTCTTTCGTCTTTTCTGCCACTCTGAGTTTTGCACTCCTGCTGCGCGGATTTTGTTCCTGCTCTTGCTCTGACGGACTGATGGGGTAGCCCTTCAATTGTCTGAGTACGGATATAGGATTGCCATAAAAATCTTTTTCTATCAGTCCTTTTGCATTACCTGAACGCATGAAGTTCTTCACAAGCCTGTCCTCTAATGAATGATATGACATCACGACCAATCTTCCTCCGGGTTTGAGGACTTCTATGGCCGCACTCAGCATTTCTTTCAGCACTACAAGCTCATCGTTGACCTCTATGCGCAGCGCCTGAAACACCTTCGCCAGGTCTTTTTTCTCACGGGCAGGGTTCAGTTGCTTACTGACAGCCTTATGGAGCTGTGCCGTCGTGCGAATTTCTCCATTGGCCTGACGGTCCCTGATAATGGCGTTTGCTATTGCGCGGGCGTTATGGAGTTCTCCGTACCAGTCAAATATCTCTGCGAGTTGTCCGGCATCATACCCGTTCACTATCTCTGCCGCTGTGCGCGTTGCCTGTTGGTTCATCCTCATATCCAACGGACCATCTTCCCGAATAGAAAAACCACGCTCCATTGTGTCAAAATGATGACTCGATACACCCAAATCTGCCAGAATACCATCCACAGGAATGGCGCCATAATATCGCAGCCAATTCCTCAAATACCGGAAGTTGCTTCTCACAAATGTAAAGCGGTCATCGGCCGGTATGTTCTGTTCGGCATCGGCATCTTGGTCAAAAGCATACAGATGTCCGTTTGCAGACAGCCGCTCCAAAATAGCCTTACTATGCCCTCCTCCGCCAAAGGTGACATCAACGTATGTCCCGTCGGGGTTAATGCTTAATCCTTCAAGACAAGGCTGGAGCATTACAGGTATATGATAGCAACTCTCACTCATCGCTTCCGGCAGATTGGCTCATTATATCTTCCAGTTCATTGCCTATGGACTCACTGTTCTCCGACAAGAGTTTCCCTTTGGCCCAAATTTCTATCGTGTCGTCCATACCGACAAACACTACCTCCTGCTCTATGGCAGCCATTCGCAAATAACGCTTAGGTATCAGGAAGCGTCCGCCGGCATCCAAGGTTATCCATTCCGCGTCTGCTACAAAGCGACGGAAAATGTCCTGATGCTTGCGATTCCACCTGTTCAATCTGGCATGCAGTTCATCCAAACGCTTATACCATTCATCCTCTGTGTACAACACCAAACAGTCCTCAAAGACATCTTTGCGCAGTATGAGATGATAGTCCCCGCCTGCACCCAATAGACGACGGAACACGGCGGGAAGAAATACTCTTCCCTTCATGTCAACCTTCGCTTCGATTGTTCCTATCAGACGTATTTTCCCCATGACGGATTATTTGCAAATTCAAAATTAATATTAATTCTCCACAATTCTCCACCTATGGCAAATATTTTTCAAAATTTTTTTTGAGTAAACATTTCTAAAAATTTCTTATTATATTCTATTTCAGCACATTAATGTTCTTTTTGTCGTTTCTGTATCTGGTGAAATTTTTTCCCTTAACACGTTGGCGATGTTTCATTTTCCCAGAGAAAAGCGAAAGCGAAAAGAAAAAGTCCTTGAAGGAAAGAAAACGAAAGAATATACGCACTCATAATGCTTACCTGCCGGATAAATTACTTATTTCTTCCACTTGACTTAAAATCAGTCTCTGCCGATATATTCTTCATTCCAAAGGATAGAATGTAGGTTCTATGGCTTGAAACTTAAGTTCCATCCGATAGAATGTATATTCCAGCCTATGGAACGAAAGACATATCGGGCTAAAGCAAATCACTATAATTAAGACTTTTCACAGCATAAACAGACAGAGGAACAAAATCTGACGCGGCAAAGTCAGATATTTCTGTCAATCACTCTGACAGAAACAATCTCGCATCAAGTACACTTGCCGTGATTTCAGTCAAGATAGCATCATATATATCAAAGAAAAATAGTAAGTTTGTGGAAAGTTTTCAAAAAGAGACACATGAAATTTCGTACAATCATTTTTCTTGGAGCTTTCTGCTCACTGCTTATCATGAATGCCAAGACCATTACAGACAACCGCACTAAAGTGCTTTTAGAGACAGACAAGGGTAAAATCACACTTGCCCTTTATGACGAGACACCTCTCCACAAAGAAAATTTCATCAAGCTTGTCAACGAACATTACTTTGACGGAATGCTCTTTCACCGCGTCATCAAGAATTTCATGGTGCAAACTGGCGATCCCAAATCGCGCAACGCTAATGCCGACACAAGATTGGGAGACGGAGGTCCCGACTACACTATTCCTGCCGAAATCAGATTTCCGCAACTTTTTCATAAACGTGGTGCTTTGGCCGCGGCACGCAAAGGCGACCAAGTCAATCCGCAGCGACAATCAAGCGGCAGTCAGTTTTATATCGTATGGGGACAAGATTTTTCTTCCGATGAACTAAACGAGATGACCCAGATGATTGAAAGCCGCAGCCGCGGTATGATAAAGTTTACCGATGAGGTCAAAAAGGCTTATCTCAAACATGGCGGCACGCCTCATCTGGACGGCAGCTACACTGTTTTCGGCGAAATCATTGACGGTCTGAAAGTCGTGGACAAAATCCAGCAAGTGCGCACAGACAGAAACGACCGACCTTTTGACGACATACATATCATAAAAGCAGAAGTGCTCAAATAGCCATCAGCCCATCCGACTATTTCTTGTGATTATATCGCAAAAAAACAAGCAAAAAGCTGATGTCTAATGAAATTTTAACTAATTTTGTTTAGATAAAAAAACCAAAATATATGAAATCTAAAATAGTAATTGTCGGCAGCAGCAATACTGACATGATGGTCAAAGTTGACCACTTCCCCCTACCCGGCGAGACACTTATCGGTGATCACTTTATGACCGCCCAAGGAGGTAAGGGTGCCAACCAAGCCGTTGCCGTGGCACGTTTAGGCGGTGACGCCACATTTGTATGCTGCCTGGGTGACGATGCCTTCGGCAACCAGTCATTGGCTCTGTTGAAGAAAGAAGGCATGGACACCAAGCATGTGCGCCTCATCAAAGGAGCGTCATCTGGCGTTGCCCTCATCCCCGTAGACAAAAACGGCGAAAACACCATTATTGTCGCATCCGGCGCCAACGCAATGCTGTCCGTCGATGACATCAAGGCGGCAGAAGAGGATATCAAAAATGCAGGCATCCTACTGATGCAGTTGGAGACACCGATTCCGGCATTGATATGTGCCGCAAAAATTGCCCACGCCAATGGTGTGAAGGTCATCCTCAACCCTGCACCATTCCCCAAGGAACCGCTACCCGAAGAACTTCTGGAGAATGTTGACATCATCATCCCCAACGAGACAGAGGCAGCCTATATGGTCGGCGAGCAAATCACCGATGAAGCCAGCGCCTTATCCGTCATACGCAAGATTCAGGCCAAAGGTGTCAAGACCGTCATTGTCACAGTCGGCAAATTGGGAGCCTATACCATTGACGAGCAAGACAACTTAGTTCTTGTACCCGCCTTTCCTGTTAAAGCGGTAGACACAGTCGCTGCCGGTGACACATTCTGCGGCGGACTCTGTGTGGCACTGGCAAAGGGCTACTCCATCGCCGACGCAATCAGAGTCGGCAACAAAGCAGCATCTATCGCCGTCACACGCGAAGGAGCACAGCCTTCTGTTCCGACAGCGGAAGAAGTATTCACAACTCTTTAATAAGGAAACAAAACTAAATTATTAATACACAAAACTAAGAAACTATGTTTATTGTAACAAACGGAACTCTGGCAATCGTGCTTTGTGTCATCACAATGCTCTGTTGGGGTAGCTGGGGCAACACCCAGAAATTGGCCAGCAAATCATGGCGCTATGAATTATTCTATTGGGATTACTGCGTAGGTATTCTCTTGTTCTCCCTCTTGATGGGCCTGACATTAGGAAGCAACGGTGAAGCCGGCCGTCCTTTCCTTGAGGACTTGTGCCAACTGGAAGGCAGACGAATCGCCAGCGCACTGCTCGGCGGTGTCATCTTCAACGCAGCCAACATCCTGCTGACAGCAGCAGTATCTATCTCAGGCTTGGCTATCGCATGGCCCATCGGATTGGGCATCGCATTGGTACTGGGCGTCGTACTAAACTACTTCGTAGCCCTGTCACAAGGTGCTCCAACTGGTAACGCTGCTATACTGGCCATCGGTGTTGCGCTGGTACTTCTCTCCGTCATCTGCAACGGTGTAGCATCCGGCAAGAACTCCAAAAACTCCGGCACAGGTATCAGCAAGAAAGGCTTGACATTCACCATTATCTCAGGTTTCCTGATGGGTATCTTCTATCCGTTCGTTGCCAATGCAATGGACTTGACGAGCTGTACTAACCCTGCACCTGGCATGGGTACGCCTTACACAGCATTCTTCCTCTGCGCACTGGGTGCTTTCCTGAGCAACTTTGTCTTTGGAACAATCGCTATGAAGAAACCTGTCAGCGGCGAGCCTGTAAGCTATGCAGAATACTTCAAGGGCAGTTTCGGAACACACCTCGTGGGTGTTCTCGGCGGCTGTATCTGGGGCTTGGGTACAATGCTGAGCTACCTTTGCTCTGGCAAAGAAGCCAACCTCGGCCCGGCCATATCCTATGCGCTCGGACAAGGTTCACCTATGATTGCGGCACTTTGGGGCATCTTCATCTGGAAAGAATTCAAAGGAGCTCAAGGAGTGGTTAAAGCGCTGCTCGTTGGTATGTTTGTTGCATTCATTATCGGTGTTGCTGTTATCATCTTGGCAAAAAGCTAAATAGCCTGTCGGAGAGTTTTTCTCCAATAAACCAGAAATCCCCCGAGAGCGATAACCTCTCGGGGGATTTCTGGTTTATTGTTCCTTTTTATTTCAATAGTGCGTCAATCAGATTAGGATAATGATCGGTCAGTCTCACCGTAAAGTTAGCTTGAATACAATCAAAAATCTTTATCTCAACGTCTTGACGGGCATTATATATCAGGCAATGGTCAATAGCCCCAACCTCGCGGTCCGCGCCCTTACGGCGGCTCTCACGAATGCCTACCTCCCGGGGAGAACAAATATGATGGCCATTGTCCCTGTTACCATACACAGCGGCCGCTTTGTAGCAAGGCACATAACCGGCCTGCATAAACTGCTGCACACCAGGCGTCGTCTCTTCACAATTCATATCCCCCACGACAAATATGGCGCAGTTATACTTCGCCTTAATTATCTCTGCTTCTGCCATCATCAGGCGAATCTGCGACGCACGCGCCTGAGTACTGCCCGGGGTACGGGCATCGCTCTGCCACCATAAATGGGTATTTAGCACCGCAAAAGTCTTTCCCGTAGCCTTGTGTCTCATTACGGCAACAGTGACGCTCTTGGAACCTGCGTCACTCCACTTAGCCGGTGTATATAATATATTGTACGCCTCGACGAGACTGACATGACAGGTGTCATAGAGTATCGGTGTCCAGACCCAAGGTTTGGCATCAGGGGCTGTAACCATAGCGTAACCATACCGCTGCAGACGGGGATATAACCGTTCGTGCATGTGGCTGTTATACTCTTGGAAGGCCAGTACATCGGGCATATATGCACGTACCAACTGTACATACCGAGGTACGCGGAAGTCATCACGACAATCCGCGCCAGCTTGTTTCCATTCATCAGGAATAGTGTCATAGCGGTAATTCCACACGTTATCATCAAGTATGCGCAGATTCACATCCGGACGACGAGGAAAGAGGATTTCGCCTTCCACACTACCCTTAAGACGATAGCCAGAAGGGATATCTCCCTCGGACAGGTGTCTGGCAACCAGATCAGCAGCCTTCTGCATAGCCCAACACCCGCCACCGTCAATCACAATACTGCCTTTGGCCATACGCACAACGTAATCAAACGTTTTCATTCCGGGTGAATGGGTAAATGATATCGTCCGCCGCTGATTGCCAGCCTCACGGGAAGAGAGCACACGAAGCGGTCTGTCTGCAACTTTTGACAAGCTGACGCACAAAGACTCTGCGAGGTCCTTGCCTTCCTCTGCCTCTGCACCAGCATCATAAACAATCACATATTCAGACACATTCCTGCCGGCTATCTTGCGAACAGACGCGACACTACTCCATACAGATGCGGAGAGCAACAGAAAGAATAATATTTCCCTTCTCATAACTTTATCTGAAAATAAAGGACGGCCGCCTCACAGGAAGGACGACTCCCTTCGGGGCGACCACTTATCGGTGACATTTACAATCGCACATCAATCAGATTAGGATAGTGGTCTGTCAATTCCACCGTGAAATAAGCCTGGATGCACTCGAAAATCTTGACTTCGGCATTGTGTTTCTGATGATTGAAGATAAAGCAGTGATCCAGAGCACCTTCAGCTCGTTCCGGTGAGGGCCGACGGCTTGTGCGTGAAAAACCATCCTTAGGACCACAAATATGATGGCCATTGTCTTTGTTTCCGTAAACAGTGGCAGCCTTGTAGCAAGGAACAAAACCCTCGTCAAGGAACTGACGGATAGGAATATCGTTCTCATAGCAGTTCATGTCGCCTGTGACAAATATCACACAGTCATATTTGGCTTTCAGTATCTCAGCCTCAGCAAGCATAAGTCTTACCTGAGCGGCACGTGCCTGCATACTTCCTGGCTGCGCGCCATCGCTCTTCCACCACAGGTGAGTGTTCAGGACTGCAAACGTCTTGCCTGTGTCCTTATGCTTGAATACGGCTGACTGGAAAGACTTCGAGCCGGAATTGCTCCATTGTTTCGGGGTATAGAGATTGTAGTTGACCTCTACCAATTCAACTGCATCTTTCTTATAGAATATCGGAGTATTGTTCCAGTCGGCACCGCTTTCGTAAGATATTTCGTAGCCGTACTTCTGTATCAACGGATAGAAACGATCGTGCATATGCTTGTTGTATTCCTGAATGGTAACAACATCAGGCATGTATGCCCTTACCAGCTGGGCAAATCTGGGTGCACGATAATCATCACGAGGGTCCACGCCCAATTTTACCCAAGGCTCAGGAATTACTTCCTGGCTGTAGTCCCAAATATTGTCATCCAATATACGCAAATTTACGTCTGAACGGCGAGGGAAAAGGTATTCGCCCTGAACGCTACCCGACTTGCTGTAATTGACGGGAATGTCCTTTTTCGCCAGTTCATCAGCAACGATATTGCAGGCTTTCTGCATAGCCCAGCAACCACCACCACTAATGGTCAGTCCTTTCTTGTCAGCCTTTATACCATAATCAAAAGCTTTTTTGTTTCCCATGTTGGAGAAACTGATGGCTTTGCCTTTTTTCATCTGATCGGTCGTAACCACAGGTATTGTCACACCGGTTACCTCCTTCAGGCGGTTCTGGAAAAACATTGCCATTTCTTTACCTACTTCAGGCTCGGCTTTGGCATCATATACAATAGTATACTTCGCAGGAGCACTCCCTGCAATCTTGTACTTAGATACCGCACTGGCCAACGCCGTACTCATCAGCATGACAGCTGACAACAACAAAATCTTTTTCATCTGTATCATTATTAAATGTTATTGACGATATAATGGTTTCTTCCATAAAACGTAAAATATCACCGGCACGCCTACAAAAGGTGTCACGACATTTATCGGTATCAACATCGCAGACGACACAAAGGTAGTCAAAAAATTGCACACCAATGCCATCACGGCTCCCGTCAGCATGGTTGCCGGCATGAGTGTCAGGTGATTGTTGGTCTTGAAAAACATCCTGGTAATATGCGGAACAGCTAAACCTATAAAAGTTATCGGCCCGCAAAAAGACACCACTATGGCAGAGAGCATACCCACCGTCAGCAAAATTGCAGTTCTTATCCATTTCAACGACATTCCGGCATTCTGTGCATAGTGCTCTCCCATGAGCATCGCATTGAGCGGCTTCACCAATGTCAGCGAGGCAAGCAGACAGACTACTATGCTCCCTGTGAAGAAGGGCAACTGCGACAATGACACATTGCCGAAAGAACCCATACCCCACATGAAAAACGCCTGCAGATTGTCTGCCGTAGCTATATAGCTCAACAGTGATATGACAGAGGAAATGATATAGCTCATCATCAGTCCCATTATCAGCAAGAGGACATTATTCCTGATTTTTTGATAAATGGCAAGCAGCAACAATATCACCGCTACCGCTCCTGACAACGATGCCAAGATAACCAAGAGATATCCCGATATGCCCCAAGCGCTTACGCTTCCCAACGCCATCAGAACGATGGCGGCACCCAGGCCTGCCCCGGAATGTATTCCCATGATTGAGGCATCCGCCAAGGGGTTGGCAAAAAAGGTCTGCAGCATCAGTCCGGATACTGCCAACGCCGCACCTGCAAGCAGTGCCACGCAACTCTGGGGCAGACGTGAATACAGCACGATTACCGCCGACTCCCCTTGTGTACCATAACCCGTAAAAATGTCTATAATCTCACCCGGTGCTATACGGACCGCACCGAAGAAGATGTTTGCGAAAAACATCGCTATCAGCAAGATAGCCAAAAGTATATATTTTGTACGCTGACTCATTGCATTGCCTTGTAATATGTCGTGCTCCGTTGTCCTTGAATCAACTCCGGATGTAAAATCGTTATATAATCCCGCAGCAGACGCTCCGGATGAAACGGCACTTCCTCAAAGAAAGCCTCTCTGGAAAGGTTGCACAACCATATGCGCCGTTTTTTCCACGCGTCAAAAAAACTGTATTTTTCATTCAGCCTTTTCATCAGTGAATAAGTCATGCCCTCCGGCTCGTTGCTCCTTACGAACCAGAACTGAGCATCATGAGCTTTCTTAAAGACAGACTCAAAGGACAAAGGCACAGAGCCGCTCTGCGCATAGTCGGCAAAGACATACTGCCCTCCGGCATCAGCAATCATCCTGCCCGTTGTACTGTTGGCCCCCGGCTGATACCATGTGCCGGAATACATCAGGTCCATAAACACCGTAGGCCGGACAGAGGTTTGAGCCACCTTGTTTTTTAATGCCATATATGCCGCCTCCGTACATCTGAACAACGAGTCTGCCTCCCTTTGCCTGCCGGATAATAATCCATAAAAACGCATCCACTCCGCACGTGCCAGAGGAGAGGTCTCCATATAATCGGCACATTCTATAATAGGAATTTCCGTCTTTTCTATCGCGCCATAGGTGGCCTTGTTAAACGGAGACATCAATATGGCATCACAATGAACAGACATGAGCCTTTCGACGTCCACATTCAAGGAAGAGCCCATGTCTCTCACACTCTTGCCTGACAGCGCATCGCGCCAGTACTTGGACATCAGATATTGCGTATCGCAGATACCCTTGACACTGGCCTCGGCACCCAGTTCTTTCCACAAGGCACAATATACGGCACTTGATATGACGACATTCCTGAGAGGTATCGTTATTTGCGTAGCTTGCGGTAGCGGAGTTGGAACGGAGTTAGAACGGACTTGCAACGGACTTGCAACGGTGTCGCCGCGCTGCCGCAAACAGTAACGGTGAAGTATCTGTGTCGTATCCCACGGATTTTTTATTGTAGCCACATAGATGTCATTGTTTCGTACGATACTTATCAACCTCGCATATTTAAATTGTATTGTATCTGTCGCACCACTCACCTCATATGTCATTTGTCTTTGACATGACACGAGCATGAACGGCAGTATAGACATTATTTTAAATATGCTTTTGAACAGACGCATAATAAACAACCTTTATACAAAGTTCGTTATTTTTCCTGACATAGGCATTTTTCCAGGCATTCTTTGAAAAACAAAACACCGATATGCTTTCCGTTCCACAGTATAGACAGTATAGAATATAAATTCCATGGGATAGAACACACGTTCCAGGCTTTGGAATGTATATTCCATAGGCTGGAACCTGAAACTTATCAGATTAAAATATCTTTTTTCCCGTCTCAGCCAGTCCGGAATACATCGGAGCGCATTGTTAAATATGCCAGAAAAAAAAGATGGTAAGTTGCTCATATTTAATTAAAAAGTTATACCTTTGAATCGTAATCTGTTAAAAATATAATTTGATAGACTATGCCTTACAGAGAGAGTAAAACAACTGACGTTAAGCGAGCTTTAAGAGCGACCTATTATCTTGGTCGTTCTCGGACGACTGAAGTCACAGCATTGACTCTCACTACCCCCCCCATTTCCTGTCTCCGGGCGATATTCAAGAGCAGTTCCGATGCGCGGAGTAACCTATACGGCACGCTTCAGTCCAAAACGAAGGACTGGGTGCGCCGCCCTGCAATATTTATAATTTTTATTACCTCACTTATAATTCAAAAAAATGAAAACTAAACTGATTGTATTTTTGGCTGTGCTCTTTGCGATAGTACAGAACGCACCGGCGCAGATTACGCTGCAAGACCCCGTCATCACAGATTCGTACATAAAATTTGTGGGCGAAAATGAGACGAACAACTACCGCTTTACGCTTGACACCTATGAGTGGGCCGACCGTGGTCCGCAATTCCAAATCACTATTGAACCGCTTGACGCATCCAAGCCTGCGCAGTTCACCGCCGCCGACCTCAGCGACCCTAATTACTGGGAGCCGATGTTCC
>CACXEH010000099.1 GCA_902766625.1 uncultured Bacteroidales bacterium
CTTTCCACAGTGGAAGGAATGGTAAATTTCGGCAGACTGACGCAGCCTTTGAAGGCACCTTCATAAATGCGGAAATTATTGTCGTGCAACGTGACGGATCTCAGACTCGTGCAACCGTCAAACGCATGGGCTCCGATACTGACATTCACCGAACTTTCGGGAAAAATCACGGTGTCCAGATTTGTACATCCGGCAAAAACATACTCGCCGAAACTATACATATATGGCGGCATCTCCACAGATGTCAGGCTTGTGCATTTCTCAAACGCATGGGCTTTGATGGCCCCCAGCGAGTAAGAAAATTTCAGGTGCCTTAGTCCGGAGCATTCATTGAAAGCATATTTTCCTATGGTTTTCAAGTTTGTAGGTAAGTCCAGTGAGTCTATTTTGACGCAACCATTAAAAGCATAGTCGCCGATAGTCGAAACGACGGGGGCCATAGTGACGGTTTCCAAATTGTAACAGTACTCAAAGACATTATTCCCGAAAGATGTCACATTGGCATTTATATGCAAAGACGTCAGTCCAATACATCTGAAAAAAGCATAATCACCGATGGCATACACAGAATCCCTAATGATGAGAGTTTTCAAGTTTCCGCAATTGGAGAATGCATGATCACCTATTTGTTTTAGGAAGAGAGGCAAATGAACGGACGTCAGTCTGTTGCAGTCCCTGAAAGCCATGCTTCCGATAGACACTACTTTATCAGGTAAAACTATCGAGCGGAGATTGCTGCATCCGTGAAAAGCAGAAGCCTGAATAACCTTGAGCTTGCTGGGTAATGTGACTGTCTTCAGGAACGTATGTTGTTCAAATGCTGTAGTATATATCTCAGTGACATATGTACCAAAGGCCATTTCACGAACATTCGCCTCAGTGACATACTTGCCACATCCCACCACTACGGCATAACCCGGATCTCGACCAACATGAGAATAACGAATTTCGTCGTATGTTATTGATTCTGGTCTGACAACTTGTATTGATATACAAAACAAGAAAAGCGGAAAGAACGACCTCAACAAAAATCTGGACATAGAAAACGATTAAGCGAGAAACGAGAAATAAAAATCCTAATACACGCATTACTTTACTATAGTGTATGCAAAGAATCTTATTTTTCCCACAAATTTAACTTTTATTTTATATTAACTGCGACAAATATACGAAAAAAAATACATCCCAAATTTTTTAACCACTTTTTTTAACACCAAGCAAATATACCTGCATAACCAAGATGATGCCATGATTATTTCACCAGCACATTCCGGCCCTTGCGCCATCCTTGCGTCGTTGCCACTGACAGGTTTGTGCAGTTTCTGCCGATATATGCTCCGTTCCATAGGCTGGAATGTAAGTCCTATGGTTTGGAACTTAAGTTCCTCCCGATGGAATGTATGTTCCAGCCTATGGAATGGAGAGTTTGTCGGGCTGAAGTGACACCGTTATGCTTCCTGTAGCCGAGCAGGACACAGCAGATGCGCTTAATATATCCGACGGGGGATTATACAAAAACTTTTTTGTCACAAACACTGTATTTTTGAAACAGATGTCCACAAAAACGAGAAGGCTTTGCAGGCAACAGTGAAAAGGGTTGATTATTTCTTCGGGATAAAGCTTTCAGGTCTTCCTCAAACCCTTATGCGTCGTAACACGCAGAAAAATCGGGAATAACATCATGCTCCCGCCATCATCGATGTAACCGACGAATGACCGCCGCGAAGGTTTCACCCGTTATAATGACATGGAATTACATAAAACTCATTAACTTTGTAAACAAAACAATAACATACCAAAGCATATGAGAAGAACATTATTGCTGGCCATCACGTTTGCCCTGTGCGGATGTATGGCGGCACAGGCTGACAAAATCAAGATCAAGACTGGCATCGAGGTGCTGAAGGACAGTCGCTTCAAGATATTGCAAGGCAAGCGCGTTGGGCTTATCACAAACCCCACCGGGGTAGACAACGAGTTGCGCTCTACGGTAGACTTGCTCTACAATGCTCCGGGAGTCAGACTGACAGCTCTCTTCGGTCCGGAACACGGGGTGCGCGGCAACCAGCATGCAGGCTCCTCCGTTGAGGACAAGACAGATAAAAGGACTGGGTTGCCCATCTATTCACTCTACGGCAAGACACGCAAGGCGACACCCGAGATGCTGAAAGACATTGACGTGCTTGTTTATGACATTCAAGACATCGGGAGCCGTTCCTTCACCTACATCAGCAGTATGGGACTGGCCATGGAGACTGCGGCGGAATGTGGCAAAGAGTTTGTCGTGCTGGACCGCCCCAACCCGCTGGGAGGAGAAAAGATTGAAGGATGCCTCACTGAAGACGACTGCATATCCTTTGTAAGCCAGTTCAAGATTCCATACATCTACGGTTTGACCTGTGGGGAACTGGCCCTCATGCTCAACGGGGAAAGGATGCTCACAGGCGGGAAACAGTGCAAACTGACCGTCATCAAGATGAAAGGCTGGAAACGCAAGATGACCTATGCCGACACCGGCCTGCAATGGATTCCCTCCTCCCCTCACATACCGCAACCCATATCAGCAATATGCTATCCCGTAAGCGGCATCCTGGGTGAGTTTTCCTACATGAACATCGGCGTGGGCTACACTATCCCCTTCCAGATGTTCGGCGCGCCGTGGCTCAATGCCGACACACTGGCCATGCGCATGAATGCGCAGCACCTGCCCGGAGTCATCTTCCGCCCTATCTATCTAAAACCGTTTTATGCCACAATGAAAGGCGAACAGGTGGAGGGCGTCCAGGTACACTTTACCGACTACCGCAAGGCACATCTGACCGACATCCAGTTTCTCATCATGCAGGAAACAGCGAGCATGTATCCCGACAAGGCCGTATTCAAAGTGCAGGACCCAAAGCGCTTTGACATGTTTGACAAAGTGACCGGTTCAAAACAAATCCGCCTGCGCCTTGCTAAACGCCACCTATGGAATGACATTAAGGACTATTGGTACAAAGACGTGGACGCTTTTAGAAAACTGTCTAAAAAATATCGGCTCTACAAATAACCACAAAACAATAATATTTTTTAACTTTGCGAATAATGCGGACAAAGCCATACATATAAAATAACATAACATGCAAACAAAACATTCATTCAAGTATTGGCAATGGAGGGTCATCATATGCTCCATGATAGGCTACGCCATGTTCTACTTCGTACGTAAGAATTTCTCCTTCGCCATTCCACTTTTGCAGGCAGAATACCCGGAAATCACCAAGGCACATTTTGGCGCCATCATGTCTGCCGGCGGCATCATCTACGGTATCTCTAAACTCATCAACGGTATCATCGGCGACCGTACCAATGCGCGCTGGCACCTTGTATTGGGACTCAGCGTGTGTGTGGCCGTAAACTTCCTCTTTGGACTGAGCGCAAGCCTTTCCACAATGTTGACAGGCACGACCGACGGCCCTGACTTTATCGGCGGATTTATTACCATAATGTCTATTCTATACATCATCAACCAGATTTTCCAGGGATGCGGCTTTGCGCCGTGCAACCACCTCATGGTAAGCTGGGTGCCGCCTCATGAATTGGCGACAAAGATGAGCCTTTGGAACACCTCCCATAGTATAGGTGCATTTGTCGCAGCCGTAATTTGCGGTTACCTGACAAACTGGCAACTCTGCTTCTGGGTGCCGGCTTGCATCTCGCTCGTAGGCGTCTTCTTTATCATCGTCACCCTGAGAAACACGCCCAAATCGGTAGGCCTGCCCGAACTGCCGAAGGTGGAAGGAGAATTTGAAGAGGTGGAAGGCAAAAAGAATAACAAAGAGTTTACTAAATTCCTTATCGATAAAGTGTTCAAGAACCCTGTAGTTTGGGTCTTGGCCATAACCGACCTCTTTGTCTATGTCGTACGTTTCGCCATTCTGGACTGGGGACCGTCCATGTTACAGGAAATGGGATTGAGCCAGGCATTGTCAGGATGGACGGTAGCCATCTTCGAGGTTGCCGGCTGTCTCGGCATGATTGCCGCAGGCTACATTTCCGACAAATTCTTCAAGAGCAGGTCACAACGTGTGTGCGTCATTGAAATGGCCCTCGTTGCCATATGCCTCGTCGCATTACACTACATCCAAGACATGAATACTCCGGTGCTCTTCCTGTTTGTACTGGCTCTGGCAGGTTTCTTCCTTTACGGACCTCAGGCCCTGCTGGGCGTTGTAGCTTCCAACGAAGTTTCCAAGAAAGCAGCATCAAGTGCTGTCGGCATCATCGGTTTCATGAGCTACTTCAGCACACTTATAACCGGCTATCCTCTCGGTAAATTTGCCGACACCTACGGTTGGCACCCTATCTTCATCCTTATGGCCGTTATAGCCGTTATCGGCACACTGATTATCGCAACCACATGGAATCTTAAACCAAAATCAGTAGTTAAAGACGATGAAAATCAATAAAATCATGAAAAGACAATTTATTTTATCAACACTCCTACTTTGCTGTGTACTGGGCATCGCTGCACAGCCAAGAATTGTAGGACACCGCGGTTGCCGCTTCAACACCAAAGAAAACCCTGTCACCCCAAATTACGAAAACACTATCTCGGCATTGAAATTTGCACAGTCGCTGGGCATCTACGGTGCAGAGTTTGACATCAACCTCACTTCTGACGGCAAACTTGTTGTATACCACGGCCCGAATGTTCCCGGATATGACAAAAAAATACAGGAAATGACCTTCAAAGAGACACGCAAGGTAGTCTTGCCTGGCGGTCATAAAATACCAACCCTGAAAGAATGGTTCAAACAGGCCAAGAAGCATCCTGAAACAAAAATCATTATGGAAATCAAGAAACATCCCACTAAGGAACTTGAGACCGAAGCCGTGGAGAAGTCTATGGCACTGGCAAAAAAGATGAAGATGCAAGACCAACTGGAATACACTTCTTTCAGTGAATGGATATGCCAGGAAATACATCGCATCGATCCAGCAGCCAAAGTTTTGTATATCAGCAGTGGCGACAACGTACATGATGCACAATACCTAAAAGACCACAACTATAACGGTATGTCGTATGAAAACAAATCTTTCATGCACAACCCTCAGCTCATCAAAGACTGCAAACGCCTTGGCATAGAGACAACCATATGGATAGTCAACACAAAAGAGCAATGGGACTGGGCCGTAGCAAACGGTCTGGACTTTATTTCCTCTGACCATCCGGAGAGAATCAAGGCATATAGAGACGAATTACTAAAAAAATAACAGCATATGAAACACTCATTATTTAAAGCGGTTCTTTTTGCCGCAACACTTATTCCCGCCGGAAGTATTCTGGCTCAGACACAAACTATCCGCGCTTTTTCCCACAGAGGTGGCCGTATGGAGCGCGACGAAAACACGCTGAAAGCATTCCAGGAGAGCTGGGATGCCGGTTACACTGGATTTGAGACCGACATCCGCATGACCAAAGACGGCGTATGCTATATGACACACGACCACACGCTGGATCGCACAACCAACGGCACAGGAGTATTTGAAACTAAGACCGCCGCTGAAATTGATGCCCTCCGCACCAAAAAAGGCAACAAAATCATGCGTTTGGACGAATTTGCACGCTTCCTTGACGGGAAAGATAATCTTTATGTAGAATGGGAGTTCAAGACAAAACCCGAGGAACTTTATCCGCAGGAACGTCTGGAAGACTATTGCGAGAAAGTGTACAATGCCGTCAAAAGCGTTAAGACCAAAAACTCTCAATTTGTATTCACTTCTTCCGACTATCGTGGACTGCGTTACATGCAGACACATCATCCCGAGGCTGAACTGCTTCTCATCATCAGCAAACCGATTAATGACGAAACCATCGCCATGGCAAAAACCGTAGGCATCAAGACTCTTGGATGCAAGATGGAAGGAACAAGCCGTCAAATGGTGGAAAAAGCCCACAAGGAAGGCATCACTGTAAGTTTGTGGCCTGGACAAAGCGTTGAAGATTTCATGCTGGGTGCTTATCTGGGTTGTGACCGCATGTGCACAGACGTACCCCTCACTGTTAAAGACTGGATGCAGAAAAACGCACCTTGGATTAAAGTAATATATTAATCGGCAAGTAATGAAAGCTATACAATTTGGAGCAGGAAACATCGGCCGTGGTTTCATCGGAGCCGTACTTGCGGAAGCAGGATATCAAGTGGTTTTCGCTGACGTGGTCGAAGATTTATTAAACCAAATCAACACACGCAAACAATATACCGTACACGTTACAGACACCAATAAGTATGATATCTGCATCAAAGGCATTTCAGCAATCAATTCAGGCAGCGAAGAAGCTGTTTGTGAAGTGGCACAGGCAGACATCATCACCACTGCCGTAGGTTTGCGTATCTTAAAGTTTGTAGCACCTACGATTGCCAAAGGACTCAAGGCGCGCAAAGATGCCGGTGTGGAGAAGAATCTCAATATTATTGCATGCGAGAACGGCATCAGAGCTACCTCACAACTCAAAGAACTGGTATTTTCCCAACTCGACCCCGACACTGTGGCATGGGCCAAAACACACGTCGGTTTCCCTGACGCAGCTGTAGACCGTATAGTACCTCCGGTACATTGTGACGTACCACTTGATGTGGCTGTAGAGGAATATTTTGAATGGGATGTGGAAAAATCGTCATTCGTAGGCGATATTCCGACTATCAAAGGCATGTCAGTCGTTGAAAACCTTGAAGCATACCTTGAACGCAAGTTATTTACTTTGAACACAGGTCATGCGACAGCAGCCTATCTCGGCAAAATCCGCGGATATCAAACCATCAATGAGAGTATTGCTGACCCGGAGATTTTTGCCACCGTCAAGGCCGCCATGCAACAAAGCGGCGAAGGCTTGATAAAAAAATTCGGTTTTGACCACGATGCGCATTTCGCCTATATAGAGAAAATCCTGAAACGTTTCCAGAATCCTTTCCTCAAAGACGAATGCGACCGTGTTGGGCGCGAGCCTGGCCGCAAACTTTCCGCTAATGACCGCATTATATTGCCTATGATGACCGCGAAGAATTTCGGTCTGCCTTACGACAAACTGCTGCTCGCCTGCGGTGGAGCCTTACGCTATGACAACCCCGAAGACCCACAGAGCGTTGAAATCAAAGAGAGCATCGCCACAAATGGATTGGAGGCTACTATCATCAAGCTAACTGGTCTTAAAGACAGCGACCCCGTCGTAGCTGAAATCAAAGATGCTTATGACAAGGTTATGAACTTCGCTAAATAATTAATCTTTAATAAAGGGTTCTTAAATATTTGACTATTTAAGAACCCTTATTTTATATGAAAGAAACACGAATACTCTTTATCTGTTTAGGCAATATCTGCCGTTCACCGGCCGCACATGGTATTATGGAAGAGTTCGTAAAACGTGCCGGACTCAGTGAAACAATCCACATAG
Source organism: uncultured Bacteroidales bacterium (assembly GCA_902766625.1). Taxonomy (GTDB): domain Bacteria; phylum Bacteroidota; class Bacteroidia; order Bacteroidales; family Bacteroidaceae; genus UBA6382. The sequence continues at coordinate 7,436 of CACXEH010000099.1, forward strand.
ATTCTGCCGGTATAGGCAGTTGGCATATCGGAAAACTTCCTGACAGCAGAATGCGCGCACATGCCGCCGACAGAGGATACGACCTCCTGCATAAAGCGCGTCTATTTAACCCCCATACAGACTTCGATAACTTTGACCTCATCCTCGTCATGGATGAGGAGAATTACACAAACATCATCCATCAGGCACACAATGCGCAAGAGCGACAAAAAGTCCGTTATCTTGCGGAATACCTTTGCCACCATCCGCAATATCGGATAATACCCGACCCCTATTACGGCGGTGCCGACCACTTTGAACTTGTGCTGGATTTGATTGAAGATGCCTGCCACGGACTTTTGGACACTCTTGTCTCCGCACAATAAAAGACGTTCATAATACGAAATTTTCGACGCTATTTTTCCTAATTTAAAAGAAATCATATAATTTTGTAACAAACATATCTACAACTATTTCATTATGAAAAAATGTTTCATTTTATTCAGTCTTCTAATTATGTGCATGCTAAGTTATGCACAGACGCCATTGGTAGACATCACATTTGATGCTGGCGGTCCTGTAAATAACGGACAGTTTGACCAGCCGATGACAGCTTTTGATGCAAGTTACACATCTTCACGTTATAATCCTGTCAAAAGGACTTACATGGGATGCACTTCAAGAGACAGCCGCGGCTTCTACTACATGTTTTATAACGCTGATGACGCACTGGGTCAGGCTTTCTCCACTGCTGCGACTTGGGAACTTCTGTTCCGTCTGGACGCCCAGATATGCAACACCTATTCAAGCGGTTCAGACACCTCAAACGGTACTGGTAAAATTTTCTCCTGCCAGGAGAGCGGAGGATGGAGTATGTATGCACATCCAGGCTACGGTATCCGTTTCCAATACGTGACAAACAATCACACAATAACCGCACAGCCTAATTTCAAATTAGAGACCGGCAAGTTCTATCATGTCGTTGTCACTGTAGACTGGGCTTCTAAACATCTGAACATGTACATTAATGGCGAAAGACTTGTCACAGACCTCGCCCTTGATGACAGCGAATACAAAGCGCCAAACATTGGAACATCACGCCGCCAAACCAATATGTGGTGGTGCTTGGGCGGAGACCCGAGTAGTTCCGACGAACCTACACGCGCTGCCAACTCCACGCAGACCTCATTTGTCAATGCCCGAATCTATGGCACCGCACTGACAGAAGACAAGGTAAAGGAACTGTATAACACAGATGACGTGAAATACTACACTGAACCTGTGGTTACCAATAAAAACCAGATTATTCTTGACGCACTCTTCAACGCCGATGGCGCAGAAGATGTATCCAACTTCAGCAAAGGTACAACACAATGCCTGACCGAAATGGGAAGTGTGATGACAGAATATAACGAGACGCAGAAACGCTATCAAACAGTATCTGACAAAACCGTAGGCAACTACTTCCGCCGCGACTACTGGTATGACCCTCTCATCACTTCAGAATTAAGTGAAAGTTTTGCATATGAAGTTTATGCGAAGAGTAATTCCGCAGAACCTTCAGCATACCTCTCGCCGTTGAGTGCCCAGCAATCTGGCGGTTTAGGATTTGAGATTACAACCGACGGTGCAGTCAAATTCAATCCAAATGTATATGCATACCACGCATCAACATCGTCGCTTGTTAGCAACCCTGCCCATGTCGCAACTGCAAGCGGCACACTGACGACAAACTGGACGCACTATGTCGTATCCTTTGACCGCAAAGCCGGCAAGTCAAGCATATATATCAATGGTGCGTTAGCCGCCTCTAAGAACCTGACCGACGAGGATATGCTGACATTCTGCTACGCACCTTACCAATGGTTTGCCGTTGCAGGTGATACGCGCTCAAGCGATGTGACATGCGACTATCCGTTTGACGGCAACATCTCCATTGCCCGCGTGTGGGACAAAGGACTGACCGCAACCGATGCAGCAGAGCTGTGCAATCAGGCCAAATCCACTTCACGCACCGTGACTATCGGAGCATCAGGCTACGCTGCAGTATGCATGCCCTTCCCGACCGAAATACCTGCCGGACTTAAGGCATACACCGTATCCGCAATATCCGACACTGAGGTGACACTTGCGCTTCTTGCCAGCCCAGGCAATGTCATAGCTTACGGAACTCCCGTTATCCTTGCCGGTGAGGCCGGTACTTACACCCTCTCTGCCAAGGACACTCGTGCAGTGAAAGTCATTACTGCCACTAATAATTTGCTTGAAGGAACATTTATTGACATGAACATAGCCGCAGGCGATGCATTCACGTTGGCAAGCAACGGCACTCTGACAGCGGAAGCCGCTAACGTAAAAGCTACGGGCGCATACCTCCCGACAAGCGGCACCGGTACGAGAACCCTCAAAATTGAAGGAACCGCAGCTTCCACAACTTACACCCAACTTTCAACCAACATTACCGGTAAGGTGACATGCAGCGGAGTAGGTGTCAAAGACGTTGTTGTCAGCGACGGATTTGTTGTCACGACAACAGATGAAGACGGAAAATACGCTTTCTACTCCGAGAAGAAGAATGGCTACGTATTCATCACCCTGCCTTCCGGCTACGAGATATACGAAAACTACAAGACCACTGCCGGAGAGAAGATTTTCACACCATTCTGGCAGCCTCTCAAATATAGCAAGAGTAAGACCGAGGAACACAACTTCAAACTGAGAGTTAAGAATACTGACAATCACTATATGCTGGTCGGAGCGGATACACACATCTCCACGGAGGCATCCAAGACACAATTCTACAAATACTTCATCTCTGCAGTACAGAAAGAAGCTGAAGATGCCGGAGCCACACCGATATACTCTACCATCTTGGGTGACCTTACCTGTAACTATCACTGGTACAGATATGATTTCTATCCGTCTACATTCTACAGCTTGATGGAGACTGACGGATATCCGTTCAAGCTGTTCCCTGTAATGGGTAATCATGACCACGACAGTAAAGTGGATGACGGACTGAACTCAGACTTTGATGCATCTGCCCAATACAGGAATACTTTCGGACCGAATTACTACTCTTATAACTTGGGTAAGGTGCATTATGTCGTGCTTGACGACACTTATTTCCTCAACACCCATACTCCCGGCAAGACTTACTCCTACGCTACAGGTGAACAAGACTACTATAACTACGTCGATGACTATCAGCTGGAGTGGCTGAAGAAAGACCTGCAGTATGTGGACAAGAATACACCTATCATTATCGGAGCACATATCCCCGTATATGGTATCAGCCAAAGCACATTCCAGGCTACAAACAACCTGACCAATGGCGGCAACAACTGTACGGTAGCATTAAGTGAAATCGTCAAAGACTTTAAGACCGTACATATCGTAACAGGACACACACACTACAACTACCATGTGCATCCTACCGCATACCCGAACATCCATGAGAACAACGTCGCAGCCGTTTGTGCCATCTGGTGGGCCTCTGAGCCTCTGTCCGGTCGTCACAACACCCGCGACGGTGCTCCTGGCGGATATGAACTCTTCACCGTCAAAGGCACAGACATCTCATGGCAATACCATTCACTGGAAGCAGACAACAACTCTCAGTTCCACGCTGTGGACATGAACCCTGTGAAAGAGGCATACAAGACCGATCCAATTATTGCTGGTATCACCGAATACTGCAAGAACGGCTCTGCCGACTGGAGTGCCACACGTAAGGACTATTCTACCATTGAGGACAACTGCCTGTTGCTGAATGTCTACAACTATGACATTGACTGGAAGATTGAGGTGACCGAGAACGGCAAGAAACTGCCGGCTGTGCGCGGCTCATACGAAGACCCTGTACACTATATGTGCTACGATTATCCACAATACAAGAAGAACAAGACCATCAGCAGGGATTCACGTAGCGGACTGACTACACATATTTTCAAAATCCAATGTGCAACACCTGACGCTGACGTGGATATCAAGGTCACTGACCCCTTCGGCAACGTCTATAAGGAAACTATCCACCGCCCGATGGTTTGGGATGCCACCATTATGGGACACAATGAAACCATCTTGACCGGCGCTGACAAAGCATTCAAGGCAGGAGAAAAAGCCAGCGTATATGTTAAGGACGGTGCCATCTGTATCGAGGCGACAAACTCTGGTGTGGCAAAAATCGTAGGCGTAGACGGAAAGGTGTTAAGCAGAAATCTCTCCGCAGGTCACAACACCATAAACCTGCCACAAGGCGGAGTCTATATTGTGACAGCCAATGGACAGACAACAAAAGTGTTTGTTAAATAAGTTTATATCACAACGCACATCCATGTGCAATAAAGTCCTGAAGGCCATGAGGCCTTTCAGGGCTTTATTTTTTTATCACAC
>CACXEH010000100.1 GCA_902766625.1 uncultured Bacteroidales bacterium
AATGATGTTACAAATTTACGATTTGTTTCATAAATGATGTTACAAATTTACGTTTTGTTTCGGGATGCATTGTGACAAGTGCTTATTTATATTGCAATGTTGTCAGTTTGTCATCTTGAAAAATATCGCAAGTAACGTCATATATGGTTTGTGGTGTCAGGGATTGTATCTTCAAGCAAAGATCATCGATGTTTCTATGCTTGCCTGTGCGTGCATAGGTTTTGCCGAGAGCTAAAGCGTAATTCTCAAAATTATCGTTGGCGATTTGCAACTGGCCAATGAATTGTTTCTTAGCTTTTGATAATTGTCTTTCAGACAAAGGTTTATCGGTGAGTCTCTTCAAAATGTGCATGATAAGCCGCGTACATAGCGGGACATTCTCTTCATCGCAACCAAAATAGATAGACCACACTCCGGCATCGGTATAGTAAAAGACAGTGCTCTCCGCAGTATAAACAAGACCGTGATTTTCCCGCAAGGCGACATTAAGGAGGGAGTTCATTCCTGGGCCTCCCAAGAGATTACTAAGCAGACTTAATGCTATGTGACGGGGATCATGGTTGCTGTAAACTCGATTACCGATAAGGACATGTGCCTGATGTGTATGGTGTTCGCAAATGCGTTTTTCCGGGATATAAGTTGGTAGTTGTTGAACAGTCTTATCGACTTTTTTCATACTTAAGTCACGGGTTGATTTATCTGCGAGTTTGCAGATATGGTCAAATTTTACATTGCCATAGATAAAGAAAGTGACGTTTGAAGGGACATAATATTTTTGGGTAAAGCGTAATGCGTCTGAAGTGGAATAACTCCGCAAACGCGCCGCATTGCCTAAAATGTTGCGTCCCAACCCATGTCCCTTAAATAGCATTTCTTCAAACTCGTCATATATCAGCTCCGCAGGAGAGTCATTGTAACTGTCTATTTCATCAATAATGACCTCTGTTTCTTTTTCCAACTCTTTTGAAGGGTAAATGCTATGGAAAACAATATCAAAGAGCAGTTGGGCGGCACGGTCAAAGTCGTCTTTTCTGACAGTGGCGTAATAGACGGTCTCTTCTTTATTCGTATACGCGTTCAAGTCACCGCCCACACTTTCAAGACAGTTCCTTATTTGCCAGGATTTGCGTGTCATAGTACCTTTAAAAGACGTGTGCTCACAGAAGTGAGCCAAACCGGAGTCTTTCCCGTCTTCGTCCCGCGTACCGGCATCAACAAATAAACCACAATATACAATATCTGTGGGAGAGGATTCTTGAATAATTCTCAGACCATTATCTAATACACAATTGTGATATTCCAAAATCATAGTGCAAAGTTATGTCAAATCAGCGGTTAAACCTACCGGAAAAGTTCAGTTTAAGTTTTTCGTATAACGATAAAAGCTGTGTCTCTACTTTTTTCCAAAGCCATTGTCGAGGCTGGTCTAAGAGGATGCCTATGACACAGAACAAGAAAACGATTCCCAACATGGTAAGTACAAAAGTGCTGTGACCGAGATGGGCATTAAGATATTGAAAGAGTTTTCTGAAATGCGGAATAACGTGAGGATGCATTTGTAAAAGGAAAATGCCAAATGTCCCTAAGGCCAATTTGTTGATGACTGTACTTTGGAAATGCAATTTTGTAAAAAACAGGAAGAAACATACGGCTCCATATAACTGTATGGGATTGTTCAGGGCGAACAAACTCATTTTATAGGGATTTTGTATGCGCCAAAGGGCGATGGCTGTATTGAGGATAACGTATAATATAAAATGCAATGCGTCTATTTTATAGCTGCGGTTGACCATCCAGTGTTGGTGTAAACGCAGATAGCGTCCGATGGCATATAACAAAATCAATGATACAAAAGAATATCCGTCATTAAATTCTTTACTATAGTGTAATCCCCATCCAAGATATGATGATGCCCCAAAAAGCAGAAAAATAAATAATGCCAGTTGCTGACGCGAAGAACTGTCGCAGAAAGCGTTAATCATGGGTGCGAATAGCATGAGCAAAAGATATGCAGGAATGAACCAATTGTATCGTGTCAAAATCATAAAGGCATTACAGAGGTAACTCCACTTAACCAGCGGTTGCCCGATGATTTCACCAACAATGAAGAGTATGCCTAAAACGGCGAGCGAAAAGAATAATATTTGAAACAGAAATGTACTAATGGAACGGAATTTGGGCTTGATGGAGAAATATCCCGAAATCAAGATAAACAAATTAACACCGATGTAAGAGAAACTCTGCAAGCCGAAACGGAAAGTAATCCAAATAGGTTCGGCATTATATGCGTCAATCTTCGGTCTGCCCAAAGAAAAGAAATTGGCATGGGTAAGTACAATGAGAAACATGGCAACCAGTCTCAGTAGTTCTATATTGCTCAGCCGTTGTTTGGTCTTATCCATACCGTTTCAGATTATACACATATATAAATAATCCATCCTCCCGCACTTGCCAGAAGGGCTACAGATAGTAATACATAGATTGTCTGCAACATTCCTAATCGCTTGTACAATTGTTTCTGTGGCGTAAATAATGCCGAGTGGGAGATGGCAGCGTAACATAAGAGAAATAGTGGAATTATAACACCTGTCAGGACAAGCAGGGAAACGGTTTCGTCAATATTTGTTTTCTCCGAGAATAACTCCAATAAATGACGTAGTATTTTGTAGCCGTCATCCATACAACTAATTGTCTAATGTGCGCTGAATGCTCTCTATAAGTGGAAAGAGATTTGATGTAAACAAACGGATGGAAATTGCCAGAAGGATGATTCCGAAAAATCGGCGCAACACATATATAAAAGTGCCAGAAAAAGCTTTTTCAGCTTTTAGGGCTATAGTGAAGACAATATAAACCCAAATCATGTTTGCAACAACTGCTGCGACGATGGTAATGATAGAGAATTGTGAGCGGAAGGCCAAAAGTGTAGTAAAAGTAGCTGCGCCAGCCAGCAGGGGAAAGACAACAGGTATCAGTGTCGCAGTGTCAGTAGCGTCAGCCGTGTTGTTAAATAAGTTTACGTCCATCAACATCTCCAATGAAACCAAGAAAAGGATAATGGCACCGCCGATAGCGAAAGATTTGATATCTACACTAAAAAGATGCAATATCCATTCGCCGCAAAAAAGGAAAATAATCATCAGCGCAAAAGAAATCCAAGTGGCTTTTCCCACATTGATTTCTCGCCCTTTATGTTTTAAATCAATAATTATAGGTGTCGCACCCAAAGCATCGATGACGGCCAATAACGCAAAAAAGCAGGTTAGAAAATCTTGAAAGTTAAATTGTTCAAAAAGATTCATGGTAACTATTATTAGAACTTAACAAAATTCATTATTTTGTCCACTGCGCCTGCTCCATTGCGGATGAAGTCATGCGCTTTTCTGCCCGCTTCGTCGCGGAAGTGCTTATCACCTTCCAAGCGGTGCATGAGGGTTTCATAGTCTTGCGCTGACTGAATTTCAAATGTCGCGCCGTCAGCAATCAATGATTGTACCTCAAGGAATTTTTTGTTGTTTGGACCGACGATAGTAGGTATGCCATAAACAGCTGCCTCCGGTACGTTGTGAATGCCTACGCCAAAGCCACCGCCGATATAACCTATCTGACCATAACGGTAAATAGAAGAGAGTTTGCCGTAGGAGTCAATAATCAGACATTCGGCATCAAGGACGGATGTTTCTGTAGCCTGACTCAAGCGAACGTGATCGCGCTGAAGTTTTCTTTCTATTTCTTTAAGGTGGTCTTCCGAAATCACATGAGGCGCAATAATTAGGCGCTGTTGGGGATGTGTGTTGAAATATGCAAGGATGATATCCTCGTCAGGTGGCCATGTGCTTCCTGCTACCAGAACGTACTCATTTTCTTTTTTGTTATTGGCAAACAGGGCTGCTAAGGGTACTTCCTGAGCAGATTGGCTTACCTCCAAAACACGGTCAAAACGTGTGTCACCAACGACTGAAACTCGTGTTATACCTTTCTGGGCGAGCAAATCCTGCGATTCCTTGTTTTGCACAAACAAATGCGTAAAACATTTCAACATGTTGGCATACTGCCAGCCATAAGGCTTGAAAAAAGTCTGATTCCTCCGAAAGATACTGGAGACACTGTACACAGGGATATGACGGTGTTTCATGGAGTACAGATAGTTTCCCCAGTACTCATATTTAATAAAGAAGACAATCTTGGGATGTACGAGTTTCAGGAAACGGGCTGAGTTATAAAAAGTGTCCATTGGCAGATAACATACAATATCCGCCCCGTCGTAATCCTTACGTACCTCATAGCCGGAAGGAGAGAAGAACGTGAGGAGGATTTTATACTGCGGATATTGTTTCCGCACCCGTTCTATCAACACTCTTCCTTGTTCAAATTCGCCTAAGGAAGCAGCGTGAAACCATATGTATTCAGCATCAGGCACCACTTTCTCTCGAAGAGTTTTGAAAGCCTTGCGCTGGCCGTCCATAAAAAGTTTAGCTTTTTTATTGAAGAAAGAAGCAATATAGATGCCTATTTCGTAGAGGAGTATGCCGATAGTATACATTATCCCAAATGTTTAATGGCTGAATGTATTCTGTTCAGTGTTTCTTCTTTGCCCAGAAAAGCAGATAAATCATACATGTCAGGTCCTTGTCCTGTGCCTACAAGTGCGACACGCCAAGCATTCCAAGGACGTATACCTGTATTCTCAACCCAAGCGTCAATATGCTTTTTTTGATTCTCAACGGAGAAATCGTCTAAAGTGCCGAGCAATTTCGCCAACTGTTGCATATCTGCCGCTGAGTTTTCTTTCCAGTTTTTGGCAACGAACTTATCTTCTTTGTTATACTCCGGAGCTACGAAGAAGAATTTTGTTAAAGGCCATAAGTCGCTGACGAAGCTGATATTGCGTTTTTTCTTGTTGCCGTCATTGTCAAAATACTCTATAACTTTTGTCTTCATCATTTCAACAACCTTTGCCTCTTGCTCAGGTGTGGAAACAATGCCGTTGTCTCTTAATATTTTGTCAAATGTCGGCACCCATGCCATATTGTCTTGCATCAGCAAATACTGTTGGTTGAACCATATTCCTTTTTGATAGTCAAAACGTGCGCCGCTCTTGCTGCATTTGGTCAAGTCAAACAGGTTGATAAGTTCTTCCATAGACATCAGTTCTTGGTCGTTGCCGGGATTCCATCCCAACAATGCCAGGAAGTTTATAACGGCTTGTGGTAAATAGCCTTTCTCTCTATAGCCCGATGAAATATCTCCATTTTCGGGATTATGCCATTCAAGCGGGAATACAGGGAAACCTAATTTGTCTCCATCGCGTTTAGACAATTTCCCATTGCCTACAGGTTTTAGCAGTAAAGGCAAATGAGCAAATTGAGGCATGGAGTCTGTCCACCCGAAGGCTTCGTAAAGCAAGACATGCAATGGAGCGGAGGGCAACCATTCTTCACCACGGATGACGTGAGTGATTTTCATGAGATGGTCGTCAACGATATTTGCCAAGTGGTAGGTCGGCAGTTCGTCGGCGCTTTTATACAAAACTTTGTCGTCTAAGATTGAAGAGTTGACGCTGATATCGCCGCGAATGATATCTTTGACATGAATTTCGCGTCCCGGTTCTATCTTGAAACGCACAACATATTGTTTGCCTTCGGCAAGTAGGGAATCTGTTTCCTCTTTACTCAAGACCAGTGAGTTGCGCATCTTTTCCCGGGTCGTGGCGTCATATTGAAAATTCTCTGTTTCTTTACGCTTGGCATCAAGTTCCTCTGGAGTATCAAAAGCAATATATGCTTTGCCTGCGTCTAACAGTTGTTTGACATATTCTTTATAGATGTCGCGACGCTCCGACTGGCGGTAGGGACCATATTGTCCGCCGATGCCCACACCTTCGTCAAATTGGAGACCCAGCCATTTGAAAGACTCAATGATATACTCTTCTGCCCCTGGGACGAAACGGGAGGAGTCTGTGTCTTCTATGCGGAGAATGAATTCTCCGTTGTTTTTTCGGGCAAATAAATAATTATATAAGGCTGTACGTACGCCGCCTATGTGCAATGGTCCTGTAGGGCTGGGAGCGAAGCGCACACGAACTTTTGTCTCTGACATGATTTTATGTAAAAATTTAAGCATGCAAATTTACATCTTTTTTCTCTATTTGCAGGCTAAATACCCGTTCTATTTTGCAAAGTGTCAGTTTCCCCGCTCAATTATGGCTGTAGCAATGTGTCTTTGCGATTGTTGGTTGGGGAATGAATCTCAGAATATGCTTGAAATAAGCGAGGCCGTGATGTTCTTTCAAAGAAAATGTTTACCTTTGTACAAATCATTCTTATGCTTAACACTCATAACACTATTGTCAAAAATATAGTTAGAGCCTTGTTGGTTCTTCTTTCAGCCGTGCTTATCGTTGTGTTTTTCCCGCATGAGCGTACGGTGTCATATGATTACACTGTTGGCAAACCATGGAAATATGGTCAGCTTATCGCAGAATTCGATTTCCCTGTTTATAAGAGCGAACAGGTTGTCCAGGCAGAAAAAGACAGTGCCTTGCATCATTTCCAACCATACTACAAGTTGGATCAGTCTGTCGCTGAGGTTCAGTTAAAGAACTTATCCCGGGATTTGCAATCAGGAACACTAAAAGAGTTGCCTAAGGAATACAAAAACTACATCTATTCAGAGATATCAAAGGTGTATGAGTCTGGCATTATGGACAGCCATGACTATACTACAGTAGTAGACAGCGGTTATTCTGCCATACGTGTCGAAAAGGGTAAAAATGCTGTCGTCCGGCCGATAAAGAAAATATATACTGCACAGGCAGCCTATGTCAATATCTTGACACTGGCAGATTCCACCCGCTTTAACAGGGAAGTGTTCAAACGTGCAAAGCTGAACAATTACCTGAGTACAAACCTTATTTATGATGAGAAAAAAACAGAAGGCCAATATACCGATGTACTGAATTCCATTTCATATTTTAGGGGATATATCCAGCAGGGTGAGAAAATTATTGACAGAGGCGACATTGTAACTTCCCAGACGGCCAACATCATTGAATCACTGACGAAAGCGGCTCTTAACCGCGACCAGAAACATAGTAATATGTTTATGCAGGTAGGAGGTACTTTCTTGATTGTCTTGGCTTTCCTTGCCTCATTTTTAATATATCTTTATCTTTACCGCAAGGATTATCTTCAAGACTTACGCAGTGTTTGTCTGCTCTATTTCCTGATGACGATATTCCCAATTGCTATATCTCTGATTTCGCAGAATAACATTCAGCATGTGTATTATGTGCCCATAACAACAGTCGCTATTTTCGTGAGCGTGTTTATGGATTCCCGGACGGCATTTTTTGCTGATCTTATAACGATAATCATTTCTTCTCTCGCCATTCAGGAGCCGTATTTGTTTGTTCTTACCCAGTTGTTTGCCGGGCTAATTGCGATATTCTCTCTCAAGCAGCTGGCTTCTCGTTCACAACTTATAAGAAGTGTGTTTATTATCACGGCGTTGACAGAAATTATTATGCTTTGCACAGAATTCCGACAGGGGCATACATTTGAGATGTTGGATACCAACTGGTATATTTTTGTTAGCGTTAGCGGTGTCCTGTTGCTTTGTACTTATCCGTTCCTGTTCCTCGTTGAGAAACTGTTTGGTTTCACTTCTCCTATCACGTTGATAGAACTTTCCAATGTGGGCCATCCGTTGCTTCACGAATTATCCAAAGAGGCTCCGGGCACGTTCAACCACTCTATACAAGTGGCTAATATCGCCAGTGAGATAGCCTCTAAAATAGGAGGTGACGCATTGCTCGTCAGGACAGCGGCGCTGTATCATGATGTCGGTAAAATAAAGAATCCTACATATTTTACGGAAAATCAGAGTGGCACCAATCCGCATGACAATTTGCCCGAAGAGCGTAGTGCGCAGATTATCATACAACATGTGAACGATGGTTTGGAACTGGCAGAAAAATATGGCCTGCCGCGTACAATCAAAGAGTTTATCATGACGCATCATGGTTTGAGCAAGACGACTTATTTTTATATTAAATACCGCAATCAGCATCCTGATGAGGAAATTGATGAGGCTATGTTCTGTTACCCCGGTCCCAATCCTTTTACCAAGGAACAGGCTATCCTGATGATTGCGGATTCCGTAGAGGCTGCGTCCAAGAGCTTGAAGGTTATCGATGACGCTTCAATCAAAACACTTGTAGACAATATTGTTGATGCCAAGATGACAGAGGGCTATTTCAAGGAATGTCCGATTACTTTCCGTGATATTCAGCAGGTAAAGGAGGTCTTGGTGTCAAGTCTGAAAACGATATATCATACACGTATCAGCTATCCGACGCTACAGACAAAAGAAGAAAAAGCAGCAGGCGCAAAATCAGACAAGCGGAGGAAGAAATTTTTCTACAGGAACAAGAGGTAAATCTGTGTGACTCTTCGCCGTTGATTGAAGACAATACATCGTAGAATCCGCGACGATGGAATCACGTCTGCCTTATGTCTTTTCTGTTCCAAAGGATGGAATTTTCGTTCCGGCTAATGGAACCTAAGTTCTATCCGAAGGAATGTAGGTTCTTCCCGATGGAACGAAAATCATATGGCGTATAATGGAAATCTTGCGGCCGAATCTTATTCTGTCCAAAAGCTTTCAGCAGACAACAATATATAATAAAAAAGAACCAATAATATTTGAAACTTCACGATCGCGATAAAAGACAATGTAACCTGCTAAATCCCACGCAAAAATTCCTCTATCGTAAAGGACATCATCCCAATCACTATCAGCGCAATAGGCAGAAGCAGGAGACAAATGATGGTAATAAGTAAAACTTTCTCTAATGTTTGAGAAGAAATTTTGGATAGTCGCTTCATACTTGTTTATTTGATAATTAACATTTCTCCTAACAAAATTAATAAAATTAGTCTAATCGGTAATATACTAAATATCCTATGAAATCGGGAACTATTTTACCGTAAAGAGTGTTCACGTGTAATGCGCAATGATGGATATTATGCCCTAAGAGTAAAATAATGAGGAAGTTTATTTGCGGTACGGCCCCGCAAGTTGTAAAAATGAATTATCTTTGCACTCAATTTCTAAAAAACAACATTATTTTATGACATTTCAAGAACTTGGCATATCAGAGCCTATACTCCATGCCATCGACGACATGGGATTTGCGTCTCCTATGCCGATACAAGAAGCCGTTATTCCCAGTTTGTTATCCCAAACGGGCGATCTCGTGGGTCTGGCCCAAACAGGTACAGGTAAAACCGGAGCATACGGTATACCTCTCATTCAAAATATAGACACGTCGCAATCATACACACAGGCTTTGGTGGTTTGTCCCACACGTGAGTTGTGCCTGCAGATTGCCGGTGATTTGACAGATTTTTCAAAATACGTATCGGGCATACATATTTTGCCGGTTTATGGCGGTACCAGCATAGAGCGGCAGATACATGCGCTGAAGAGAGGCACACAGATTATCATTGCCACTCCGGGCCGCCTTATAGACCTGTGGAAGAGGGGAGTTGCCAAACTGGACCATGTGAGGAGCATTGTGCTTGATGAGGCAGACGAGATGCTGAACATGGGTTTCTCGGAAGACATCGCCCAGATATTCTCTGCCATACCGGAAGAGCATACTACGCTCTTGTTTTCTGCTACCATGAGTAAGGAAATAGAGAAAATAGCCCGTACATATCTTCACGATGCCAAAGAAATCGTTATCGGTTCTCGTAATGAGGGTGCCGAAATGGTTAACCATGAGTATTATCTGGTACAGGCCAGCGACAAATATGCTGCGCTCAAACGTATTGTGGACTATTATCCGCGGATTTATGCGATTATTTTTTGCCGCACGAAACTGGAGACTCAGGATGTTGCTGACAAACTTATCCGAGATGGCTACAATGCGGAACCCCTGCACGGCGACCTGTCGCAATCCCAGAGAGACTTGACAATGTCTAAGTTCCGTCTGCATAATACCCAGCTTCTTGTTGCCACAGATGTGGCTGCAAGGGGGTTGGACGTGGATGACCTGACCCATGTTATTAACTATGGACTGCCTGAGGATATTGAGAATTACACCCATCGTAGCGGGCGTACCGGCAGGGCAGGTAAAAAAGGCACCAGTATCTCCATTGTTCATTTGAGAGAGCAAGGAAAAATACGTAATATAGAGAAAACCATCGGAAAGGGTTTTGTCAAGAAGACATTGCCGACCCCGAAGGAAATATGTACCAAACAATTGTTTAATGCCATAGATATCTTAGAGAAAACTGATGTTGACGAAGACGGAATAGCACCGTTCCTTCCAGAGGTTTTTCACAAATTAGACTGGCTGGACAAGGAGGATATCATCAAGCGTTTTGTTGCTCTTGAGTTTGGACGATTCCTGAGATATTATGCCAACGCACCTCAGATAGAAGAGCCTCAGGGCCGTGGCAAGAGCAAGGGAAAAGGCAAGGACAAGGATACCAAAACCCGCAGAGGAAAATCGGGTTCAAGAAATGGTATAGCCGAAGAAGGTTACGCACGCTATTTTATCCCGTTAGGAAAGAAAGACAACATATATCCTAAAGAATTGTTGGGACTGATCAATAAACATTCCAAGAAACCAATAGATGTGGGACGTATTGATTTGATGAAAGGCTTTGCTTTCTTTGAGGTTCCCGAAGAGCAGGCGTCAAGGCTTGAAAAGTCTATGGAAGGTGCTTCATACAAGGGGAGGACAGTCAAGATTGAGCGTGCCAATGCTAAGGATGCAGGCGTATCTATGAAACAAGGCGAAGGTAAGAAAAAGCGTAAAGACAAAGACCGTCCGGCAAAAAAGTGGTATGACGAAGTCAGTAAGAGCCATCATAAGCCCTCACGGAAGAAATGAAACAATATTACTTGATGAAACAGCTTGTCGCTATATTAATATTTGTATTGGTTCCCGTCGTTGTGTCTTCCCAACGGCTGGTGTTCCATGCCGGTGGCGGTTGGGCTTCCCACTATGGAGGTTCCTCCAAAAGTGTCGGCGCTTTCAAGATAGGGGCGAGTGTGGAATTTGAAATGAGTCAGAAACTGACAATAGAGCCGGGACTGCTTTATTTCTCCAAAGGATGGAAAGACCACGACAAGACGGTGACGCTCTATGATGACAACGGCAACGAGGTATTGGATAATAATGGCAATGTGCGTACGGCTCAGATGAATGTCACCAGTAAGACGACCTATATCGTATTGCCTGTTATGTTTAACTATTACATACCTTTGACTTTGCCTCATTATATTTATTTATCCGCAGGGCCTTATGTGGCTTATGGGATAGGAGGCAAGGTGCGTGTAAGCGGTGATACAAGTCAGTATGGAGCAGCGAGGTTTTATTATGATAATGATACCTTTGACCAAAGCACCGTGCATCGTTTTGACGCAGGTGTCAGTGTAGGTGTAGGTTATGAATTCAACAGACTTATTAATGCCGGCATTGAAGGCAATTTCGGACTAACGGACGTTACGACATACGGCAGAAAGAACTTTTCAGTAATGTTGACACTCGGTTACCGCATACCATTTTAGATATTCCGTTTCCATAATGCCCATAAAAACAACACGTGCCTGTATATCAGCAGATAAGAATAGAAAAACATAGTGCAAAGGTATACGGCAACGGAATTTTATATAACTTTGCATCACAGAATCATTAATTTTTAAGATATGAAGAAAATAATTACTTTATGTTTTGCACTGGTATTAGGTGCAGCAGCAGTAAATGCCCAGACAACAGTCAAAGGCAGTAAGTTTACAGACAATTGGTCTATTGGCGTGCAGGGAGGCTTGATTTCTCCAGCCGCTCATCATGCTGTTATTGGCGACGCTCGTCCTATAGCAGGCTTGACATTGACAAAAATGATTACACCGGCTTTCGGACTCGCAGTAGAAGGCAACATGGCATTTAATGTCGGCTCACACATAGATATACAAGGCGTAAAGGGCGCATGCGCAATTGATGCTACCCAAGTAAGCCTGTTGGCTAATGTGAATCTCGGCAACTTCCTGTGTGGTTATAAAGGTGAACCGCGCGCAGTAGAGTTTGTGGCTCTTTATGGTTTTGGTTGGGCTCATAATTTTTATCCTGAAAGCCAATCACCTGACGTAAATGCTTTGACTTCAAAGGCTGGGTTGAATATCAATTTCAATTTAGGTGCTGCTAAGGCATGGCAGATTAATGTGAAGCCAGCTATTGTATGGGCATTATCAGGAAATACGGCTGCGGTAGGCTACAAGCGTATCTGCCATAACACACACTATGATTTGTCTTGTGCCTTATTGGAACTCACAGCAGGTGTGACATACAAATTCAGCAACAGTAACGGGTCTCATAATTTCGTAAAGGCAAAATTATATGATCAGGCAGAGGTAGACGGCTTGAATGCAAAAATTAATGATTTGCGCGCCGGCTTAAAGACTAAAGATGCAGATCTGCAGAAAGCAAATACAACTATCAAGGATCTTCAAAATCAGTTAAATGACTGTCGTAACCGTGCTCCTCAGGTAATCAGAGAAACCAAAGAGAGTACAACCAACAACCTTGAGTCTGTTGTCACATTCGCTCAGGGCAAGTCTGTTATAGCTGCTTCACAATATCCGAATGTTGAGCGTATAGCTACTTATTTGAAGAATCACAAAGACGCTAAAGTTGTCATTAAAGGATATGCTTCGCCAGAAGGCAGCATTGAAATCAACCAGAAGCTGGCTAAGGCACGTGCTGAAGCTGTCAAGACTTTGTTGCAAAAGAAATATGGCATTAAGTCAAGTCGCATTCAGGCTGAAGGACAAGGTGTAGGCAACATGTTCTCAGAGCCGGATTGGAACCGCGTTGCTATATCCACTTTGACAGAATAATAGTAGTCATCGCAAATATAAAAGGAGAGTCTTTATTTTTATAAAGGCTCTCTTTTGTTATTGTAAAATTGTGTATCTTTGTATAAAGATATTAAACTGATTAATTATGGAAGATAACAAGAATCAAGATCAACAGCAACAGCGCTTTGATGTTTCACCTGACGTCATAGGAGGAATATATTCAAACTTGGCGGTGATATCTCATTCGCCAACAGATTTTGTCGCAGACTTCCTCAGTATGCTTCCTGGTATGCCCCGTCCGCAAGTGAGAAGCCGTGTGATAATGTCTCCGGAAAATGCTAAGCGTCTCGCTATGGCTTTGAGCGACAATATAAAGAAATATGAGTCTATGTATGGAACGATAAATTTGTCAAATAATCAGATGCCGATGGCGTCAGCATTCAAGCTTCCTCAGGGAGAAGCATAAAAGCACATAACGATGGGAAAATACGATTTTGACAAAGTAGTTGACCGTTTTCATAGTGGATCATATAAATACGATCGTCTCAAACAGCTGTTTGGCAGAGAGGACCTGATACCTATGTGGGTGGCAGATATGGACTTTGAGGCACCACAGGTTGTTACAGATGTAATCAGACATAGATTGGAACATCAAGTATATGGATATACCTGTGACCCTGAAGACTGGTGGCCGACTGTCATGGAATGGGTGGAGAGCCATCACGGTTGGAAGACACAGAAAGAATGGTATACCTTTATTCCGGGCATAGTGACAGGTATCGGCCTTGCCGTCAATGTCTTTGTAAAACCAGATGAAAAAGTTATTATCCAGCCACCGGTTTATCATCCATTCCGTTTGGTACCTCAGGGCAACAGGCGCGAGGTGGTTCGCAACCCGTTGATAAGGCGTGAAGATGGCGGTTATACAATGGATTTTGATAATCTGAAAGAGGTATGTGACGAAAAATGTAAGATGCTGATATTGTGCAACCCGCATAATCCAGGAGGAATATTATGGGACAAAGAAACCCTGAAAAGGCTGGCGGAATTTTGTTATGACCATCACATATTGGTTATCTCAGATGAGATACATTGCGATATGGCGCTTTGGGGAAAGAAACACATTCCTTTTGCAACGGTATCAGAGAAGGCTGCCCAATGCAGCATCACATTCGGTGCGCCGTCTAAAACATTTAACATAGCGGGCATTGTCAGTTCGTTTGCCGTTGTGCCTAATCCTCAAATCAGGGAAAAGTTTTTTAGTTGGTTATCTGCCAATGAACTCAATGACGCACCTCTCTTCGCACCAATAGCAACAATAGCCGCATTTAAATATTGTGAGGAGTGGCGGCAAGAGATGTTGAAATACATTGAGGGAAATGTAAGACTAGTGGAACAATACTGTAAAGAAAACATTCCAGCTGTCAAACCTTTGCGTCCGGAAGCCTCTTTCCTGGTGTGGCTGAATTGTCAGGAACTCAGACTTACGCAAGAACAATTGGTAGATTTATTTGTTAATAAGGCTAAACTGGCGCTAAATAACGGCGAAATGTTTGGAGAAGAAGGACGCGGATTTATGCGTATGAATGTAGCGCTGCCGCGTTCAGTCCTTCAAAAAGCCTTACAGCAACTCAAGAGCGCTGTAGAAAGTCTTTAAAAATACAAAGCTCCAATATCCAGTCGGATATTGGAGCTTTTTGTGTATTATATATATAATTAAGGTATAATCCTTTCGCAGTTCTACGTTTAGGAGCAGGTGTTTTCACCCGATATCCGTTAATAATATTCAGTTTATCTAATACATCTTTTCGTTTATTCATACCATATTTAAATACACCACTTTAGCGGAGTTTCATAAAGAAGGTGTTAATTTTTTTTTAAATAATGCATTGGAGAGTGTTGTTTTATAAAATAAAAATTGTACCTTTGCATCCCAAAAGGCGAATTGTGCCTTGTTATGAATAAGGATATTAGAATAAAATTATAACATAATATATTAAAAATTAAACAAATGCCTACTATTCAACAATTAGTAAGAAAGGGCAGAAAGACGATTTTAGACAAGAGTAAATCGCCAGCGCTGGACGGATGTCCTCAACGTCGTGGTGTATGTGTTCGTGTCTATACAACAACGCCTAAGAAGCCTAATTCAGCCATGCGCAAAGTGGCGCGTGTGCGTTTGACAAATTCCAAGGAGGTAAACTCCTACATCCCAGGAGAAGGTCATAATCTTCAAGAGCACTCTATCGTGATGGTAAGAGGTGGTCGTGTTAAAGACCTTCCAGGTGTACGTTATCACATTGTACGTGGCACACTCGATACAGCCGGTGTAGCCAATAGAACACAGCGTCGCTCTAAATATGGAGCAAAGCGTCCAAAGGCTGGTAAATAACAATTAATCAAATTGGTTCGGCAGCAGAAGGTTGAGTAAAGCCCTCGTGAGAGACTTGAAGACAGAGATGCAGCCCTGACCGTTAAACCAAAGAAAATGAGAAAAGCTAAACCCAGAAAGCATGTGATCCTGCCGGATCCCGTGTTTAATGATGCAAAAGTTACCAAGTTCGTAAATCACTTGATGTATGATGGTAAGAAAAGCATCTCGTTTGAAATCTTCTACAACGCACTTAATGTTGTAAAAGAAAAAATGTCTTCAGTAGAGAAAGAGCCGTTAGATATTTGGAAAGAGGCTCTTGACAAAATTACTCCTCAAGTTGAAGTTAAGTCACGCCGTATAGGTGGTGCTACTTTCCAAGTTCCTACAGAAATCCGTCCTGATCGTAAGGAGTCTGTAGCAATGAAGAATATGATTAACTTCGCCCGCAAGCGTTCAGGCAAGAGTATGTCAGACAAACTCGCTGCTGAGATTATGGACGCTTACAATGAGCAAGGTGGAGCATTTAAGCGTAAAGAAGACATGCACCGTATGGCAGAAGCAAACCGTGCATTTGCTCACTTTAGATTCTAACTCTAATAAATATCGAAGAAAAGAGCATGGCTAAACACGATTTGCATTTGACTCGAAATATCGGTATCATGGCTCATATTGATGCCGGTAAAACAACGACTTCAGAGCGTATATTGTTCTATACAGGTAAAACTCACAAACTTGGTGAGGTTCACGAAGGCGCTGCCACAATGGACTGGATGGAACAAGAGCAGGAGAGGGGTATCACTATTACCTCTGCTGCCACAACAACGTATTGGAATTGGAATAATAAACAATACAAGATTAACTTAATAGATACTCCGGGACACGTAGATTTCACTGCCGAGGTAGAGCGCTCATTACGCGTTCTTGACGGTGCTGTCGCAACATATTGTGCTGTGGGAGGTGTTGAGCCTCAGTCAGAAACAGTATGGCGTCAGGCTGACAAGTACAATGTGCCTCGTATGGGCTATGTGAATAAGATGGACCGCTCAGGTGCGAATTACTATGACGTAATACGTCAGATGAAGGAGATACTTGGCGCAAATCCATGTCCTATTAATATTCCTATCGGTGCGGAGGAGAAGTTCAAAGGTGTTATAGACCTGATAAAGATGAAAGCTATCCTTTGGCACGATGAGACATTGGGTGCAGACTATGAGGTTGATGAGATTCCGGCAGAACTTCAGGCTGAAGCTGAAGAGTGGCGTACAAAAATGCTGGAGACAGCAGCAGAATGTGATGAAGCATTGATGGAGAAATTCTTTGATGATCCAAGCACCATCACAGAAGAAGAGATTGTTGCTGCTATCCGTAAAGGTACGATTGCTTTGGAAATCACACCTATGTGTTGTGGCTCATCTTTCAAGAACAAGGGTGTGCAGACATTGTTGGATTATGTTTGTATGTTTCTTCCTTCTCCATTGGATACACCTAATATCGTAGGTAAAAATCCGGAGACGGGAAAAGAAGAAGACCGCAAACCTTCAGAAGAAGAAAAGACTTCCGCACTTGCATTTAAGATTGCAACAGATCCATATGTAGGTCGTCTGACTTTCTTCCGTGTTTATTCAGGTAAGGTTGTTGCAGGCTCATACATCTACAATGTACGTTCCGGAAAGAAAGAACGTATTTCCCGTTTGTTCCAGATGCACTCTAATCATCAAAATCCTGTAGAGGAAATATGTGCCGGTGACATCGGTGCAGGTGTTGGATTTAAGGATATCCGTACGGGAGATACCCTCAGTGATGAGGATGCTCCAATCGTATTGGAGTCAATGGACTTCCCCGATCCTGTGATAGGTATTGCTGTAGAACCAAAGACCCAAAAAGATTTGGATAAATTGTCTAACGGCTTGGCTAAATTGGCAGAGGAAGACCCGACGTTCACAGTAAAAACCGATGAACAAAGCGGTCAGACAGTGATATCTGGTATGGGTGAGCTTCACCTTGACATTATTATTGATCGTTTGAAACGTGAGTTCAAAGTTGAATGTAATCAAGGTAAACCTCAGGTGAATTATAAAGAGGCTATCACTCAAACAGTCAACTTGCGCGAAGTTTACAAGAAACAGTCTGGTGGTCGCGGTAAGTTCGCTGATATTATCGTGAATGTAGGACCAGTAGACGAGGATTTCAAAGAAGGTGGTCTGCAGTTTATCAATAAGGTGACTGGTGGTAATATTCCAAAAGAATTTATCCCTGCAGTACAGAAAGGCTTTGAGAATGCCATGAAGAGTGGTATACTTGGTGGATATCCGATGGATAGTTTGAAAGTAGAGCTGTTGGACGGTTCCTTCCATCCGGTGGATTCAGATCAGTTGTCATTTGAAATTTGCGCATTGAATGCTTACAAAAATGCATGTGCAAAGGCTAAACCTGTATTGATGGAGCCTATGATGAAACTCGAGGTGGTTACACCGGAAGAGAACATGGGTGATGTCATTGGTGACTTGAATAAACGCCGCGGTAATGTGGAAGGTATGGAATCAAGCCGTTCAGGTGCACGTATTGTAAAAGCTACTGTACCCTTGGCAGAGATGTTCGGTTATGTTACAGCATTGCGTACAATAACATCAGGTCGTGCCACATCGTCAATGCAGTATGATCACCACGCACCTGTATCAAGTTCAATAGCAAGATCCGTTCTTGAAGAAATAAAAGGAAGAATAGATTTAGTTTAAAAATAATAAATGAGGAAAGGAACGCCTTAACGAATGACTCTTAAGAATGTTACCTCCTCTGTAAAATAATAAACAATGAGTCAGAAAATCAGAATTAAATTGAAGTCTTACGATCACACTCTTGTAGAGAAATCTTCAGATAAGATTGTAAAGGCAGTAAAGGCAACGGGTGCTATTGTCAGCGGACCGATTCCATTGCCTACGCACAAACGTATTATTACGGTTAACCGCAGTACATTCGTCAACAAAAAATCTCGTGAGCAATTTGAGGTCAGCACCTACAAACGCTTGATTGATATCTATAGTTCTACAGCTAAAACTGTAGATTCTTTGATGAAGTTGGAATTGCCTTGCGGTGTAGAGGTAGAGATTAAAGTTTAGTTAAATTATTTTTAAAATTATCTGAAATGCCAGGATTAATTGGAAAGAAAATCGGAATGACATCCGTTTTCAGTGCTGATGGAAAAAATGTTCCATGCACTGTTATTGAAGCAGGTCCTTGCGTTGTTACTCAGATTAAAAGTGAGGAGACTGACGGCTATGCAGCTGTTCAGCTCGGCTTTCAAGAGGCAAAAGAGAAGAATACTTCAAATGCCATGAAAGGTCACTTTAAGAAAGCTGGGACAACACCGAAGAGACACTTGGCCGAGTTCAATGGTTTTAAAGAAGATTTGAAATTGGGTGATACTGTTACTGTAGACATCTTCACAGACGTTAAATATGTGGATGTTGTTGGTACATCTAAAGGTCGCGGTTTCCAAGGCGTTGTTAAGCGCCATGGTTTTGCCGGTGTAGGCCAGGTAACCCATGGTCAGGACGACCGTCTTCGTAAACCGGGTTCTATAGGCGCATGTTCTTATCCTGCAAAAGTATTTAAAGGCACCCGTATGGGAGGCCAGATGGGTGGAGATCGCGTTACTACGCAGAATCTCGAAGTATTAAAAGTTATACCAGAGCACAATTTGATACTCATCAAAGGATCTGTAGCTGGTTGTAAAGGTTCAATCGTTTTAGTTAAAGAGTGATGGAAATTAGTGTTTTAAATAAAAAAGGTGAAGATACCGGCAGAAAGGTCACATTAAATGAGACTATTTTCAGCATAGAACCTAATGATCACGCCATCTATCTTGATGTCAAGCAGTATTTGGCAAATCAACGTCAAGGAACTGCTAAGGCAAAAGAAAGAAGTGAATTAAGCGGTTCAACCCGTAAGTTAGGTCGTCAAAAAGGTGGTGGCGGCGCACGTCGTGGTGATATAAACTCTCCAGTACTTGTGGGAGGTGCTCGCGTGTTCGGTCCTAAACCTCGTGATTACAGTTTCAAATTGAATAAAAAAGTAAAACTTCTTGCACGTAAATCTGCGCTGACATATAAAGCACAGGAAGAAGCAATTGTAGTTGTTGAAGACTTTACGTTTGAAGCTCCTAAAACAAAGGAATTTATCTCACTGACGGAAAATCTTAAGGTAGCAGGTAAAAAACTCCTTTTGGTTTTGCCAAGTATGGATAAGAATATCTATTTGTCTGCTCGTAACCTGCAAGCAACAACGTTGATAACTGCATCAAAACTCAATACATATAGTGTAATGGACGCAGGTGTCATGGTGTTGACAGAAAGTGCTCTTGCTCAGGTTAACGAAGTATTAACAAAGTAAAGCATAGAAAGGTATGAATTTTATAATAAAACCATTGGTTACTGAAAAGATGACCAATATTACAGAGAAGCAGAATAATAAATTCGGCTTTGTAGTACGTCCTGAGGCTAATAA
Organism: uncultured Bacteroidales bacterium; assembly: GCA_902766625.1. GTDB lineage: Bacteria > Bacteroidota > Bacteroidia > Bacteroidales > Bacteroidaceae > UBA6382. The sequence goes on from CACXEH010000100.1 coordinate 19,751, forward strand.
AATTCAGATTAAAGCTGAAGTTGAGAGCCGTTATAACGTGAATGTAAAATCTGTGTCCACTATGCGTTATGCTGGTAAGGCTAAGAGCCGTTATACTAAAACTGGTTTAGTAAGAGGCAGAACAAATGCTTTCAAGAAAGCAATTGTTACCTTGGCGGACGGAGAAACTATAGATTTTTATAGCAATATTTAATAAAAAATGGCAGTACGGAAATTAAGACCAGTAACACCTGGTCAAAGACACAAAATTATTGGTACGTTTGAAGAAATTACTGCATCAGTACCAGAAAAATCTCTTGTCTATGGCAAAAGAGCCACAGGTGGCCGCAATAATCAAGGTCATCGCACAATGCGTTTTATAGGTGGCGGCCACAAGAGAAAGTTCCGTTTTATTGATTTCAAGAGGGATAAAGATGGTATCCCAGCAGTTGTAAAATCAATAGAATATGATCCTAACCGATCAGCTCGTATCGCTCTACTTTATTATGTAGACGGTGAGAAGCGTTACATCATCGCTCCTAACGGCTTGTCAGTTGGTGCTACTTTACTTTCGGGCCCAGATGCGGCTCCAGAGGTTGGAAATGCTCTTCCTTTGGCAAAAATCCCTGTTGGTACTATTATCCACAATTTGGAGTTACGTCCTGGACAAGGTGCCATTATGGTTCGTTCAGCAGGAAATTTTGCTCAGTTAACATCACGTGAAGGAAAATACTGTGTAGTGAAATTACCTTCAGGTGAAATACGTCAAGTCCTAAGTGCATGTAAGGCAACTGTTGGCAGTGTTGGCAACTCTGATCATGCATTGGAAAGCTCTGGTAAGGCAGGACGTTCTCGTTGGTTAGGTCGTCGTCCTCACAATAGAGGTGTTGTAATGAATCCTGTGGATCACCCGATGGGTGGTGGCGAAGGCCGTCAGTCTGGTGGACATCCACGTTCTCGTACAGGTCTCTACGCTAAGGGACTCAAGACAAGACGTCCAAAGAAACAGTCAGACCAATATATAATTGAGAGAGCCAATCATAAATAATAATCAGTAAATTGAGTAAATTATGAGTCGTTCATTAAAAAAAGGTCCATATATTACTGTTTCTCTTGAAAAGAAAATTCTTGCTATGAATGAGAGCGGTAAGAAAAATGTAGTAAAAACTTGGGCTAGAGCTTGTATGATATCTCCTGATTTTGTAGGACATACAATAGCAGTGCACAATGGAAACAAGTTCATTCCTGTTTATGTTACTGAAAATATGGTAGGACACAAGTTGGGAGAATTTGCACCTACGCGTAAGTTTGGTGGACATGCCGGTAATAAGTCTAAGTGATAATTGTTTTGAATAAAAAAGAAAAATTATAATGGGAGCTAGAAAAAGAAACTCAGCTAATGCAAGAAAAGAAGCCTTAAAAGGTCAATATTTTGCAATTTTGAGAAATGTTCCTTCTTCTCCACGTAAAATGCGCTATGTAGTAGACATGATTCGTGGTATGGAAGTAGGTCGTGCCCTCAGTACACTTAGATTTTCCAAAAAAGCTGCTTCTGCAGATGTAGAGAAATTGCTTCGTTCCGCAATCTCCAATTGGGAACAAAAAAATGATCGTAAGGCAGAAGATGGAGAACTTTTTGTACAAAAGGTATTTGTAGATGCTGGTGCAACTCTTAAGCGTATGAGACCTGCTCCTCAAGGAAGAGGTTACAGAATACGCAAGCGTTCAAACCATGTAACATTGTATGTTGGTTCTAATAATAACAACGTTTCCGAGACTCAACCAACCGAGGCGGAAGAAGAAACTAAATAAGAATTATGGGACAAAAAATTAATCCAATTAGTAATCGTTTAGGAATTATCCGTGGTTGGGATTCCAATTGGTATGGTGGCAAGAATTTCGGTGACACCTTGCTTGAAGATACTAAAATTCGTAAGTATCTAAACGCACGTTTGGTAAAAGCAAGCGTTTCTCGTATTGTTATTGAAAGAACATTGAAACTGATAACTATTACTATTTGTTCTTCTCATCCTGGTGTTATCATCGGTAAGGGTGGACAAGAAGTAGATAAGTTGAAGGAAGAATTGAAGAAGATAACCGACAAGGAAGTCCAAATCAATATTTTTGAAGTAAGAAAACCGGAACTGGATGCTCAAATCGTAGGAAAAAGCATTGCTCATCAGATTGAAGGAATGGTAGCTTACCGTCGTGCAATCAAAATGGCGATAGCTAATACAATGCGCATGGGTGCTGAAGGTATTAAAATCCAAATATCAGGTCGTTTGAACGGCGCAGAAATGGCTCGGAAAGAGATGTATAAAGAGGGAAGAACACCTCTTCATACCTTTAGAGCAGATATCGATTATTGCCAGACAGAAGCCTTGACAAAGGTAGGCCTGTTAGGAATTAAAGTTTGGATTTGCCGCGGTGAGATTTATGGTAAGAAAGATCTTGCTCCTAATTTTGTACAGCAAAACGAGAAAGGAAGAAACTTCGGTGGAAACACCCGTGGACGCGGTGACAGAAACGGACGCAGGAAAAGGAACACAAACCGTTAATTGAAAGTATTTAATTATGTTACAACCAAAAAGAACAAAATATAGAAGACCACAAAAAGGACGTAGCAAAGGTAACGCCCAGCGTGGTAATCAATTGTCTTTTGGCAGCTTTGGAATAAAAAGCCTCGATACAGAATGGATTCATAGTAATCAATTGGAGGCTGCCCGTGTAGCTGTAACAAGATATATGCAACGTCAAGGTCAAGTATGGTGTAGGGTTTTTCCAGACAAGCCTATTACAAAGAAACCTGCTGATGTACGTATGGGTAAAGGTAAAGGTGATCCTGTAGGATTTGTAGTGCCTGTTACTCCCGGCCGTATGCTTTTTGAGGTAGACGGTGTCTCTTATGAAATAGCAAAGGAAGCTCTTCGCTTGGCAGCGCAAAAACTTCCGGTGCTTACGAAGTTTGTTGTAAGACGTGATTATGATAAAAATGCCTGATTATGAAGATAGAAGACATTAAAAATATGCCAACTAATGAGTTGACAGAAAAGTTGAAAAGTGTAGAGGCTGAGTACAGCCAAATGCTGTTGAATCATGCGGTTTCTCCACTTGCAGATACTTCTAAAATTAAGGCTTCTCGTCGTGATATCGCAAGAATAAAAACCATATTGCGTCAAAGAGAACTTAATAAATAATTTGAATTCAAATGGCAGAAAGAAATTTACGTAAGACAAGACAGGGTGTTGTAATCAGCAACAAGATGGATAAAACTGTTGTTGTTGCTGCACGTTTTAAGGATATGCACCCTATATATGGTAAATTTGTTTTAAAGACAAAGAAGTACCATGCTCATGATGAGAAAAATGAGTGTAATATTGGTGATACTGTATTATTGATGGAGACACGTCCATTGAGTAAAACTAAAAGATGGAGAGTTGTTGAAATCATAGAAAGAGCGAAGTAATTATGATACAAGCATTAACAAAATTGACCGTTGCTGATAACAGTGGCGCTCGCGAGGCACTTTGCATTCGCGTTTTGGGCGGTACAAGAAGGCGTTACGCTTCTGTAGGCGACATTATTGTTGTTTCTGTTCAGAACGTACTTGCATCAAGTGATATAAAGAAAGGTGCAGTTTCTAAAGCACTGATAGTTCGTACAAAAAAGGAGATTCGTCGTGCAGATGGATCATATATTCGTTTTGATGATAATGCATGTGTTCTCCTTAATGGTGATAATGAGTTGAGAGGAAGCCGTATTTTTGGTCCTGTAGCGCGTGAATTGCGTGCAGTTAACATGAAGGTGGTTTCTCTTGCTCCAGAGGTTCTTTAATTTTTAAGAATAAACCTACAATGAATAAATTACATATTAAGAAAGGTGATACAGTTTATGTAAACACCGGGGAAAATAGGGGAGCGACAGGTAAAGTACTTAAGGTCTTTGTTGAAAAACAGCGTGCAATCGTTGAAGGTGTCAACATGGTAAGCAAGAGTACGAAACCTGACGCTAAGCACCCACAAGGCGGAATAGAGAAGAAAGAGGCTCCTATTCATATTTCGAATTTAAATCTTGTAGATCCGAAGACAGGTAAACCTACTCGAATTGGGCGCAAGAGAGATGAAAATGGAAAGTTAGTTCGTTATTCAAAGAAATCAGGGGAGGTGATTAAGTGATGGCAAATACAGCTCAATTAAAGCAGGTTTACAAGGATCAGATTGCTCCTGAACTTATGAAGAAGTTCAATTATACTTCTCCTATGCAAATACCTGTGTTAAAGAAAATAGTTATTAATCAAGGTATAGGTGCAGCGACTCAAGATAAGAAATTAATTGATGTTGCTATTAACGAAATAACTGCGATTGCAGGTCAGAAAGCTGTCGCAACTATTTCCCGTAAGGATATCGCGAATTTTAAGTTACGTAAAAAAATGCCGATAGGTGTACGTGTTACTCTTCGTCGTGAAAGAATGTATGAATTTCTTGAGAAATTGGTACGTGTAGCTTTGCCTCGTATCCGTGACTTTAAGGGTATCGGTGGCAATTTTGACGGTCACGGAAACTATACTCTCGGAATAGAAGAGCAAATTATTTTCCCAGAAATCAACATTGATTCAGTGGAAAGAATTCAGGGAATGAATATAACGTTCGTTACTTCTGCTCAGACAGATGAAGAAGGTTATGCTTTGTTAAAGGCATTTGGCTTACCGTTTAATAACGCTAAATAAAATTATAGACATGGCAAAAGAATCTATGAAGGCTCGTGAAGTCAAAAGAGCCAAGTTAGTAGCCAGATATGCAGAGAAGCGTGCTACTCTGAAAGAAATCGTGAATAAGTCACAAGACCCGGCAGAGGCCTATGAAGCTGCTCGTAAATTACAGAGTATTCCTCGTAATGCCAATCCAATACGTCTCCATAATCGTTGCAAGATTTCGGGTAGACCAAAGGGATATATCCGCCAATTCGGCCTTTCTCGTATTGAATTTCGTGAGATGGCTTCAAACGGTTTGATTCCAGGAGTAAAAAAGGCAAGCTGGTAAAAAGAGTGTTTAATATTGTCGGGCTTTCCCGATCAATTAAATTTTATAAAAAATGACAGATCCAATAGCAGATTATTTGACAAGAGTAAGGAATGCAATACGCGCGAATCATCGTGTTGTTACAATTCCTGCGTCAAATGTAAAAAAGGATATTACAAAGATCCTTTTCGAGAAAGGTTACATCTTGAATTATAAATTTATAGATGATGACCGTCAAGGCTTGATAAAAATAGCCTTGAAGTACACAGCAGACAAAACCAGTGCAATTAAATCACTGAAGCGAGTTTCAACTCCGGGTTTGCGTTGTTATACAGGTTACAAAGATATGCCAAGAGTTATAAACGGCTTGGGTATTGCAATTATCTCTACATCTAAAGGCGTGATGACGGATAAAGAAGCTCGCGCAGAAAAAATAGGTGGAGAGGTATTATGTTATGTATATTAATTTAAGTTACTGTAAAATATGTCAAGAATAGGTAAATTGCCGATTAACATTCCTGCAGGTGTGACAATCACTATGAAGGATAATGTAGTGTCTGTAAAAGGACCAAAGGGTGAATTAAGCCAAGAAGTGCATCCTTCAATCAAGGTAAAGATTGAAGATGCTCAAGTAACTTTTGAGGTTGACGAGAAGTTTGACGGAGTTGCTGAAAAGCAGAAACAAGCTTTTCATGGTCTGTACCGATCATTAATTAACAATCTGGTTGTAGGAGTTTCTACAGGCTTTAAAGCTGAGTTAGAGTTGGTTGGTGTTGGTTACAGAGTTTCAAATCAAGGGAATCTCATAGAATTTACTTTAGGTTATACTCATCCGATATACCTCCAGTTACCACCACAAATGAAGGTGGAGACAAAATCAGAGAGAAATAAACGCCCGTATATTTGCTTAGAGTCATGCGATAAGCAATTGTTAGGATTGGTATGTGCTAAAATCCGTTCATTTAGAAAACCTGAACCTTATAAAGGAAAAGGTATTCTTTATGTAGGTGAAGTTATTCGCCGTAAATCAGGAAAATCAGCTTCAGCTAAATAACCTTTTAATATTTAAATTATGACAACATTAAAAGAAAAAAGAAGGCTTAGAATTAAGCATCGTGTTAGAAATAAGATTTCTGGTACAGCTGAAATGCCAAGAATGAGTGTTTTTAGAAGTAATAAGCAAATATACGTTCAAATTATTAATGATGAAACGGGCAAGACTCTTGCAGCTACTTCTTCTCTTGGATTTGAAAAAATGAATAAAACTGAGCAGGCCGCTAAAGTTGGCGAGAAAATTGCAGAAATAGCTCTTGCTGCTGGTATTACTAAGGTTGTGTTTGATCGCAATGGTTATTTGTACCATGGTCGTGTTCAAGAATTGGCTAACGGCGCTCGTAAGGGCGGTCTTAAATTTTAATTGATTATGGCAAACAGAATTAGTGCAAGTGTTGAAGAGTTTACTGAAAAACTGGTTGCTCTTAATCGTGTAGTTAAAGTTACTAAAGGTGGTAGAACCTTTACATTCGCTGCGATAGTTGTTGTCGGCGACGGTAAGGGAGTTATAGGTTACGGCTTGGGTAAAGCTGGAGAGGTCGCAGCTGCAATTGCTAAAGGAACTGAGGCTGCCAAGAAAAATTTAGTCAAGGTGTCAGTGCTTAAAGGCACTATACCTCATGAGGTGTCTGCAAGATTTGGCGGCGCTAATGTAGTTTTGTTCCCTGCTGCTCCTGGTACAGGAGTTGTTGCTGGTGGTGCGATGCGTGCTGTATTGGAAAGTGTGGGAATCACAGACGTTTTGGCTAAGTCTAAAGGATCTTCGAATCCTCATAATTTAGTAAAAGCAACTGTTGTTGCATTGCGACAATTGCGTGATCCCATTCAAGTAGCCAAAGATCGTAATATTAGTCTTGAAAAAGTATTTAAAGGATAAGAATTATGGCAACAATTAAAATTAAACAAGTAAAAAGCCGTATAGGTGCAAGCAAAGTTGAAACTAGAACACTTGATGCTCTCGGTTTGAAAAAGATGAATAAGGTTGTTGAACATGAGGACAATCCTGCAATTCGAGGAATGGTGCGTAGAGTTCATCATTTGGTTCGTGTTGAAGAATAATAAAAACTATTGAAATCATGAAATTAAATAATTTAAAACCCGCAGAAGGTTCTGTACATTCTCGTAGAAGATTAGGTCGTGGTCCTGGTTCTGGTTTGGGTGGTACTTCAACTCGCGGAACAAAAGGTGCTAAGGCCCGTTCTGGATATAAGAAAAAGGTTGGTTTTGAAGGTGGTCAGATGCCCTTGCAGAGACGCCTGCCGAAATCAGGATTTAAGAATATCAACAGAATTGAATATAAACCGATTAATTTGACTGTAATCCAAACTCTTGTTGATGCTAAACAATTGACGAAGGTTACTGTAGCTGATTTAATCGCTGCTGGATATGTTTCCGATAACCAATTGGTAAAAGTTTTGGCAAAAGGTACATTGACGGCTAAGGTCGATGTAGAAGCTAATGCTTTTTCAAAAACAGCAGAAGAGGCTATAACTAAATTAGGCGGTACTGCAACTAAATTGTAACAATGAAAAAACTCATTGAGACTTTAAAGAATATTTGGAGAATAGAAGACTTGAGGAAACGTCTTCTAATTACCCTTCTGTTTGTGGCTATATATAGGTTGGGCTCTTTTGTGGTTATTCCTGGTATCGATCCTGCTCAATTGACGAAGCTGCATGAACAAACTAGCACAGGTTTGATGTCCTTGCTGAATATGTTCTCAGGAGGTGCATTCTCCAATGCTTCTATCTTTGCGTTAGGTATTATGCCATACATCTCTGCATCTATTGTGATGCAATTGCTTGCTGTGGCTGTACCGGCATTCCAGAAGATGCAGCGTGAAGGTGAGAGCGGTCGTCGTAAGATTAATCAATATACACGTTATTTGACAATAGCAATCTTGTTATTCCAAGCTCCTATGTATTTGATTAATCTTAGAGCACAAGCAGGTCCTGCTATTACTACGGCAATTCCTTGGAGTTGGTTCCTGATTAGCTGCACGTTTATTTTGGCTGGTGGCGCCATGTTTATATTATGGTTAGGTGAGAGAATCACAGACAAAGGCGTTGGCAATGGTATATCAATTATCATTATGATTGGTATTATCGCCCGTCTGCCACAAGCATTAGGCCAGGAGTTCGTAACAGCATTGACTTCTCCGGGTGCAGGCGGTTTAGTGAAATTCCTAATAGAAATATTCGCTTTGCTGGCTGTAATTGCTATTGCCATAATATTGGTGAAAGCAACAAGAAGGATACCTGTACAATATGCCAAGAGAGTTATGGGTGGTCAGCAGGTTGGAGGTGCACGTCAGTATATACCTGTAAAATTGTTTGCAGCAAATGTGATGCCGATTATTTTTGCTCAGGCTATCATGTTCGTACCTCTTACTTTGGCAGGTTTCGCAGGACAAGAAAACCAGGGCTGGGTATTGCGTAGCTTTTTAAATCAAAATAGTTTGTTGTATAATGTTGTGTTTGTTCTTTTAATTGTTGCATTCACATACTTCTATACAGCTATTACTTTGAATCCAGTTCAGATGTCAGAGGATATGAAGAGGAATAATGGCTTTATTCCAGGTGTTAAGCCGGGTAAGAAAACTGCCGACTATCTGGATAGAATTATGTCTTTGATTACTCTTCCTGGTTCGTTGTTCATTGCATTGATAGCAATACTTCCAACGGTTGCTAATTTGTTCAATGTGAATCAATCCTTTGCACAATTCTTCGGTGGAACATCCCTCTTGATTCTCGTCGGGGTTGTTTTGGATACATTACAGCAGATAGAGAGCTATCTCTTGGTACGTCATTACGATGGCTTGCTGAGTGCTGGTAGGACTCGTCATTCAGCTATGAACGCATATTAAGGTTTTGATATGGTATACTTGAAAACTGAAGAGGAAATTGAGTTGTTGAGACAAGCGAACCTTCTTGTAGGTAAAACGCTTGGCGAAATAGCTAAAATCATTAAGCCTGGTGTCACAACCAAGCAAATTAGTGATTTAGCGGACACATTTATAAGGGACAATGGCGCTGTTCCTACCTTCAAAGGAGTGCCGAATCCTTATGGTGGTCCGTTCCCCTCTGCAGTTTGCTGTTCGGTAAACGAGCAGGTAGTTCATGGTATACCGAATGACCGCGTTTTAGAGGATGGAGATATAGTATCCGTAGATTGTGGCACATTACTCAACGGCTTTAATGGAGACTCATGCTACACGTTCTGTGTAGGTGAGGTTTCCGATGATGTCAAGGCATTGCTGAAAACGACAAAGGAGAGTTTGTATTTAGCAATACAGACTGCAGTTCCTGGTCATCGTTTAGGTGATATTGGCTATGCTGTTCAGAGTCATTGTGAGGCTCAAGGCTATGGCGTTGTTCGTGAGTTGGTAGGTCATGGAATTGGCCGCGAGATGCATGAAGAACCAATGGTGCCTAATTATGGAAGACGTGGCAATGGCATGAAGATAGTCAATGGATTATGTATTGCCATTGAACCTATGATAACAATGGGTAAGCATGATGTATATATAGATAACGACGGGTGGACTGTCATCACTAAGGATGGTAAGCCCGCTGCACATTTCGAACATACTATTGCTATCCACAATGGAGCTCCGGATATTTTATCCTCATTCGAAGAGGTTGAAGCAATTGAAGAAAAATTGTATTAATATATGTCCAAACAACTGGTTATAGAACAAGATGGCGTAATCATGGAAGCCCTTTCCAATGCTATGTTTCGTGTAGAGTTGGAGAATGGTCATGTAATTACATGTCATTTATCTGGTAAGATGCGATTGCATTACATTCGCATTCTGCCAGGAGATAAAGTAAAGGTTGAGATGAGTCCGTACGATTTGTCTAAAGGAAGAATTGTTTTTAGATATAAATAATAATTTTAGATATGAAAACTAAAGTATCAATCAAGAAACGCACCCCGGATTGTAAGATTGTACGTCGCAAGGGACGTTTGTTCGTAATTAACAAGAAGAACCCTAAGTTTAAGTTACGTCAGGGTTAATCAACAAGAAATAAAATATAATAATATATGGCAATAAGAATTGTTGGTGTAGATTTACCTCAAAATAAGAGAGGTGAGATTGCGTTAACCTATATTTTCGGTATAGGTCGCAGCAGTGCTGCTAAAATTCTGGATACAGCCGGAATAGATCGTAGCATAAAAGTAAAAGATTGGACAGATGATCAGACGGCAAAGATCCGTGAGATTATCGGTAGTAATTTCAAAGTGGAAGGTGATCTTCGTTCTGAGATTCAGATGAACATCAAACGACTGATGGATATCGGTTGCTATCGCGGTGTTCGTCATCGTATTGGCCTGCCGGTACGCGGGCAAAGCACCAAAAATAATGCTCGTACTCGTAAGGGCAAGAAGAAGACTGTTGCTAATAAGAAAAAAGCTACTAAATAACAGATAATTATGGCAAAGAAGACTGTTTCAGCAAAGAAAAGAGTAGTAAAGGTGGGTGCTGCAGGACAATTACATGTCCACAGTTCCTTCAATAACGTTATTGTCGCATTGACAAATGACGATGGTGAAATGATATCTTGGTCCTCTGCTGGCAAGATGGGTTTTAGAGGTTCAAAGAAGAACACACCATATGCCGCTCAGATGGCCGCTGAGGATTGTGCTAAGGTAGCTTATGATTTAGGTCTCCGCAAAGTTAAGGCTTTCGTTAAAGGTCCAGGTAATGGTCGTGAGTCTGCTATTCGTGCGGTCTATGGTGCAGGCATTGAAGTGACAGAGATTATTGACGTTACCCCATTACCGCATAATGGTTGCCGTCCTCCAAAGAGAAGAAGAGTTTAATTTTATTAATCTGTAATTTGTTATTATAATGGCAAGATATATAGGACCAAAATCACGTATCGCACGTAGATTCGGAGAGCCCATTTTTGGACCAGATAAAGTGTTAAGTAATCGAAACTTTCCTCCAGGTCAGCATGGCAACACACGTCGCAGAAAAACTTCTGAATATGGTACCATGCTCGCTGAAAAGCAGAAAGCAAAGTATACTTATGGCGTTTTGGAGAGACAGTTCCGCAATTTGTTTGAGAAGGCAGCTCGTTCTAACGCCGTAACAGGTGAAGCATTATTGCAGGAGTTGGAATGCCGTTTGGACAATGTTGTATATCGTTTAGGTATCGCACCGACACGTGCTGCTGCACGTCAGTTGGTCAGCCATCGTCATATCACGGTTGATGGTAAGATTGTCAATATCGCTTCTTATTCAGTTGCACCTGGTCAGATTGTTGCTGTAAGAGAGAAGTCTAAATCTCTTGAGGTTATAGAAAATGCTCTCGCTGGTTTCAACCACAGCAAATATCCTTGGATGGAGTGGGATGATAATGCTAAGGCTGGCAAATTCCTCCACAAACCAGAGCGCGCAGATATTCCTGAGAACATCAACGAGCAGTTGATTGTCGAATTGTATTCAAAATAAAAAATTAAATAATGGCGATATTAGCATTTCAAAAACCAGACAAAGTAATAATGTTGGAAGCGTCCCCGACCCACGGAACTTTCGAATTCCGTCCGTTGGAGCCAGGCTTTGGTACAACAGTGGGCAATGCGTTGCGTCGTATCCTGCTGTCTTCTTTGGAAGGCTTTGCCATCAATACCATTCGTATAAGTGGTGTTGAACATGAGTTTTCCACTGTACCTGGCGTGCGCGAGGATGTAACCAATATTATTCTTAACTTGAAGCAGGTACGCTTCAAGCAATTGATTAATGAATACAACACCGCAAAGGTTAACCTCACTATTGAGAATACCACCGAGTTCATGGCAGGTGACATCAATAAAGGCTTGACCGGCTTTGAAGTGTTAAATCCAGACTTGGTAATTTGCCATCTTGATCCTAAGGCTAAAATGCAGATTGAATTGACGGTCAATAAAGGACGTGGCTATGTTGTTTCTGATGAGAATCGTGAGTTTTGCACGGAAATCAATACATTACCAATAGACTCTATCTATACGCCAATTCGTAACGTCAAATATTCTGTTGATGATTACCGCGTTGAGCAGAAGACGGACTACGAACGTCTGACGATCGAAGTCACTACAGATGGATCCATTCATCCAAAGGATGCATTGAAAGAGGCTGCTCGTATTTTGATTTATCATTTCAGTCTATTCTCTGACGACAAGATGACGCTGGAGAACTCCGCTGATGATGAGAATTCAATTGACGAAGTTGACTTGAGAATGCGCAAGCTGTTGAAGTCTAAGCTTACGGAAATGAAGCTTTCCGTTCGTGCCCTCAATTGCTTGGCTGCTGCCAATGTGGATACTCTCGGTGATTTAGTGCAGTACAACAAAAATGACCTTCTGACGTTCCGTAATTTTGGAAAGAAATCGCTTTCAGAATTAGAGAATTTACTTACTAGTTTGAATCTCTCTTTCGGAATGGATATCAGCAGGTATAAACTTGATAAAGAAGAATAAACAATGAGACATAACAAAAAATTCAATCATCTTTCACGTACATCTTCTCATAGAGCGTCTATGCTCGCCAATATGTCGATTTCGCTTATTAAACATAAGAGAATTATCACAACTGTGGCTAAGGCAAAAGCTTTGAGAAAGTATGTTGAGCCATTGATTACAAAGTCAAAAGACGACACCACTCACTCCCGTCGTGTTGTCTTCAGCTACTTGCAGGACAAGTATGCTATACAGGAGTTGTTCGGCGTTATTTCAGCTAAGATTGCTGATCGTCCGGGTGGTTATACAAGAATCATTAAACTGGGTTCTCGTACCGATGACGGTGCAGATATGTGCTTTATTGAGTTGGTGGACTTCGATGAGAACATGCTCAAGTCAACTAAGAAAAAAGCTCGTACACGCCGTGGCGGCAAGAAAGCTGCTCCTAAAGCAGAAGAGGCTGCTCCGGTTGTAGAAGAGGCTCAGGCAGAGGAAGCTAAAGTTGAAGAAGCCCCCGCAGAGGAGGCTACTCCAGAAACTTCGGTGGAGGAAACCCCTGCAGAAGAAGCTCCTAAGGCAGAATAATGAAAACAGTTGATTACTAACAATAAAGGGGCGTGAGGTTTTATCTTACGCCCTTTTTTATTTTTTTCGCTATGAAGGTTCTCCGTTTTTTCCCGCTCACATCATTTTGTGTCGCCTTGATTTTCTACCTCTGTTTCTTTACGCCGCCTCAGACTCGTTTGGACGATGTGGATGATATTGACAAACTGTTTCATTTCCTGATGTATTTCGGCACTTTGTCACTTTTCTGGTGGGAATATTGGCGTTATACCCGTAAGCATTTGTCGTGGAGCGCGATGAAGTGCTTCCTGATAGCGATACTTTGCCCCGTTTTGATGAGTGGCATTATAGAAATAATGCAGGAATATTGCACTGACGGACGCCGCAGCGGTGATTGGGCAGACTTTCTTGCTAATAGTGCAGGCGTTTTGACAGCATGGTTTGTAGGCAGAAGTCTTTTTAAAAAACTTATGAAATAGCGTTGTTTTTACGTGTCGGTTAATGTACCAAATGCTTCATGTATTTGGCATTATTTTTTCAGATTACGCTAAATCTTGGAGTGATGGTACTTTAATGATTTGACCGCATAAAAACCGTCATGATCTTGCCTGTGTCTCTAACTGAAAAGTATCTGAAGTGTATATATATTCGCCTTTGACAAACCCTAATGTAAAATTAGCTATGCCTGTTTTCAGATTGGGCTTGCCATAGACTTCAGCAGTATATTTTACTCCCTTGCCGGGAGCCAGAGAGGCGATGATTGCTGTTGGAGAAATCAAGATACGCTTGTTGTCTGTGACACCGATGACAGGAGTAATGTTGTAGAGTGTCTTGGGACCGTTGTTCTTGACCTCAAACTGTATTTTACCATGTTCGCCGGCATCAATAATGTGGTTGTTGTTCCGGTCAATAAATCGCAGATTTTCTACGCTCAGGTTGTC
>CACXEH010000101.1 GCA_902766625.1 uncultured Bacteroidales bacterium
AGAGATGTTGTGTCAAGACAAATTTACGGAAGTATATAAGAAGTTGCCGGAGAGGCTGGCTTTCTGTCCTTACAGGGTATGCCCTGTCGGTGCCCACTCGGACCATAATATGGGAAAAATCACAGGACTGGCTATCAACAAGGGTATCTACCTCGCCTACAGTCCGAAGATGAACGGTGTGATAGAGTTGAGTTCGTTGCAGTTTGAGAAACGCGCTCAGTGGCATATCCATGAGGTGCCGGTGGTCAAGCAGAACGACTGGGCGGACTATTTGCGTGGGTGCACGCTTATTCTGAGTGAGAAATATCCGCTTAGCCGGGGCCTGAGTGGTGTGATAGAGGGTACGCTGCCCATTGGCGGCCTGTCTTCGTCGGCGGCTGTGGCGCTGGTGTTTCTCAAGGCGTTGTGTGACGTCAACAATTTACAGCTCACGCCTCTGGAGATGATAATGACCTCCGTCGCCGTGGAGAACAAGTATGTGGGCGTGAGCAGCGGCAAACTGGACCAGAGTTGCGAGGTGTATTCCAGAAAGGATAAATTGCTGTATCTTGACACACTGAATGACGAATACGAATTGATTCCCTTCGGGGAAAATGCCGGCGGGGGACTGCCGTTTAAGATTGCCATATTCTTCTCAGGTGTTGAGCGCACTCTTGCCGGCAGTAAGTTCAACATGCGTGTGGACGAGTTGCGTAGTGCCGCCTATGCCCTGAAGGCCTTCGCCGGTATGGAGTACGGGAAATTCCAGGAGACCAACATGCGTGAGATTCCTGCGGAGGTTTACGAGAAGTATAAACAGATGTTGCCTCACAACTGGCAGCTCCGTGCGGAACATTGGATGACAGAGTTTGAACGTGTGCAAGAGGCTGCCGAGGCATGGCGCATGGGCGACATAGAGACCTATGGCAGGCTGAGTTTTGAGAGCGGGTGGTCCTCCATCTACAACTGGGAGACGGGCTCGCCCGAACTGAAGAAGCTGTATGAGATAATGACCCACACCGACGGTATCTATGGCGGCCGTTTCAGCGGCGCCGGCTTCAAGGGCTGCTGCATGGCGCTGATAGACCCGTCGTTTGAGGAGAGCATCACATTGCAGGTGACGGAAAACTATCTGGATGAATTTCCCCAGCTGAAGGGAAAATTCTCTGTACACATCTGCGACAGTGCCGACGGACTCTCCTGAAGGAAAAGACAATGTTTTTTTATGAGTTTACCCGCTTCCATATCCGAAGGCGGGTAATTTTTTTTTGAATATACCGCAATGAAAATGCTTACCCGCGGGAGGTGCCTTCCGGTATATCCAGATGGTGCTGATTTTTTTATCGCGATGAAAAATTTTTTTCATCGCGATAGAAAAAGTGTTGTATCGAGGTAGAAAAAAAGTCTGTATCGGGGACAGGCTTTTTCCGGCATCAGAAAACCATGAAATCGGACTGTCGGAAAACATTATCTGTTTCGGGCAAAAAGTCGCCCGGTTTCTTTATTTCCCCGTCAGGACAGAAAAGTAAAGGATAAATGAAAATAAGAGCAAAAAAAAACGTACTTTTGCATAAATGCTTGAAACATGAAACTGCGAAATAAATATATCATATCCCTTTTGGTATTTGTCTGTTTTGCCGTTTGCCCCTCCGGCGCGCAACTGAAATTCGTGCAGAAAGAACACGACTTCGGCAAGTTGCTGTGGTATTCAGAGGCACACGCCACGTTCTCGGTGATGAACAAAGGCGCGAAGGCGACCTCAATCAGCGAGATACGCACGTCCAACAGCGCCATTCTGGTGGAATGGCCCCGCTCCCCGATATTGCCCGGGGCTTACGTTGAGATTAAGGTGACGCTCAGGACACCCCTGGTGGGCTTCTTTGACAAGACACTCTCTCTGTATGCCGAAGGCTCCAGTGAGATGCAGGACAGGATGCACCTGAAGGGTAATGTGCTGATGAAAGAACAGGAGGAAAGGAACACCGACGCCTTTCCTAACCATGTGGGCAAAATCTACCTCAACACCGACAATGTTGAGTTTGACGAGGTCATCCACGGCCAGTATCCCCAGCAGGTCATATCGGTGTACAATGCCGGCAGCGATGTGTACATGCCGGAGCTGATGCACCTGCCCAAGTATCTCACGGTGGAGGCCATACCGACACGGGTGCTCCCCGGGCGTGTGGGCAAGATGATACTGACATTGGACAGCCGTAAACTGTCCACGATGGGACTGACACAGACGTCGGTATATGTCAGCCGCTTCCAGGGTGACAATGTCGGGAAGGAGAACGAGATTTCCGTCTCGGCGGTGCTGGTGCCGTCATACGACTCCACGTCTGTCGTCCAGCGTGAGTTGTCTCCCCGGTTGAACATCGCATCCACAACGATACAGCTGCCGGCGTTTGGAAAGAAAAAGAAAGTCAAGGGCAAAATCCTCCTGTCAAATTCGGGCAAAAGCAGCCTGGAGGTAAGCAATCTTCAAGTCTTCAACCCTGCCGTAAGTGTCAGTCTGTCAAAGACAAAGATTGCCCCGGGCGAAGAGTCCACGCTGAAAGTCACGGTCAACAAAGAAATGATAGGCATCTCGCGAGGCAGGTTGCGCATACTGATGATTACAAACGACCCGAATCAGTCGAAAGTAATCTTTGACATAAAAATAGCCAAATAGCGGAGCCTGACCGAAAAAGCCTATTCCCACTCGGGAAACAGGCCAAACAGGCGCGCGTCAATCTGGTCGGTAATCTTCTTGAAATCTTCGGGGTTTTGCTGGAACTTGCACTCGTCGCCGTCCACAATGATGAGATGTCCCTTGTAATCCTTAATCCACGCCTCGTAGCGGTCGTTCAGCCCTTTCAGATAGTCCATGCGCATGGACTGCTCAAAGTCGCGCCCGCGCTTCTGAATCTGCTGTACAAGGTTGGGGATGCTTGAGCGGATGTATATCATCAAGTCGGGGAGTTTGACCAGGGAAATCATGGTGTCAAACAAATCGGAGTAGTTGTTGAAATCGCGGTCGCTCATCAACCCCATGTCGTGCAGGTTGGGTGCGAAAATGCGCGCGTCCTCAAAGATGGTGCGGTCTTGGATAATGGCTTCCTCAGACTGTGAAATCTCCACCACTTCTTTGAAGCGCTTGGCTAAAAAATAGATTTGCAGATTGAATGACCAGCGGTTCATGTCCGCATAGTAGTCTTCCAGATAAGGATTATTGTCAACAGGCTCAAAACGTGGCGTCCAGTTGTAACGCTTGGCGAGCATCTTGGTCAAAGTCGTTTTTCCGCAACCTATGTTGCCTGCGATGGCTATGTGCATAGTTATTTGTGTTTAATTATTGTCAGCTTCAAACAAGCCGAAGAGGTGCTCATCAACGCGCTTGATAATCTCACCGAAATCTTCGGGGTTGTGCTGGTAGTCCTTGTTGTCGACATCGACAATCATGACCTTACCCTTATATTTGTTATTTATAAAATCTTCGTAGCGGTCGTTCAGCCTCTCCAGATAATCCAGTTGCATGCGCTGCTCATAGTCTCTGCCACGCTTCTGGATGTTTTGCACGAGATGCGACACAGAGGCGCGCAGATATATCATGAGGTCGGGATACTTAACCTGACCCACCATCTGCTCGAAGAGGCTCATGTAGGTGGCGTAGTCGCGCTCGGACATATTGCCCATCTCCTTGTTGCTTGTCGTAAAAACGTATACGCCCTCATAGATGGTGCGGTCCTGGATAACGGGTTTGTCGGATTTCGCAATGGCAAGGATGTCCTTGAATCGCTCTTTGAGGAAATACACTTCCATATTGAACGACCATCTGGGAATGTCATCGTAGTAGTCGCTCAGGTATGGATTATAGTCCACTGACTCAAAGCGGGCTTCCCATCCGTAATGGTCTGCCAGCATCTGAGTCAATGTTGTCTTTCCGCTTCCAATATTTCCGGCGACGGCGATGTGCATGAGGTGTGTATGGTTGTTAAAGCAAAGATAACTACTTTCGGCGTTTTTTATGGCTTTTGTTTCATATTTTATGCTCCGGGAAGGAATGGCGGCCGGACAACAAAGTTGGCGTCTTTGCTCAGTTTGCTGATGTCATTAAGTTCCTTGAAAGCTGAGTTGATGTCGGGCATAATCTGTCCTTTGGACTCACGCAAAGCATAGTCAAGGTATCCTCGCAGATAGATAATGCGCCAGCGCCATGATTGCCGCACACTTGGCGAGAGTTTTTTATTGACGGCAGACAGGATAGCGTAGGCTTTTTGAGCGCCGAAGTCTGTGTCGGGTACATGAATCTCTTTCTTGGCATCCTTGTGGGTGAACCAGTTGACGGTCTTCATACCCATATTCTTCTCCAAAATCAATATGGCATCAATGATATCGTCGGCATATTTCTTTGAGAATTCGTGGGTGACATATTCCTTTAAAATGTCTTTGGCGTCACGGCCGGCACTCCAGTAAAACTGGCTGTACAACACTTTGTTGAAGTCCTCAAACTTGCCTTCTGAATAGGGATATCCGCCGGAGGTCAGATGTGCAATCTCGCGCCACAAACCCTCAAAGCGCATAGGCAGGGGGTTGGCGCCATAACCACCCCACGGATAGTTTTCCCACATGCTGATTTCGGGGAAATTCAGCAAAGGCAGATTGCCTGGTACGGGATGGCTGAGCAGATAGCGCGGATATTTGGTGTGAGAGTCCGCCATAAGGTAATCCACCCATGGTTTTTCTTTGGCTAACGCCTCGGCGAGTCCTTTCCATTCACCTTTGTCATGCTCCTCAAAGTCAAACAGCCATGTGGACAATACAACTTTCGTTTTGGGCATCTGCTCATGGATGAGTTGAGCCAGTTTTTTAGTCAATTTCAGATATCCGTTCGCACCCCACGGACTGCAATCCTCACAACTGCAGCCCCCTTGGTCATATGGCCACAACCAGATGTTGTCAATCTCCAGCCCGATATTAGCGAACACCTCAAGCATTTCACGGCGTTGTTTCAGTATGAGTTCAGTGCCTCCAGGCTTTGACGGACAGATTTCGCATCCATAGAACCCCGTCCACTTGATGCGCTCTGACCGCAGTTCTTTGGGTGTATTGTTGTAACTTTCGTTAGCCAGCATTGTCAGACCGCTTTTCATTCCCACGTCGCGCCCTGCCTCAAGCAGTTGTTTCAGTCGTGAAATCATCTTCTGTGCTTCAGGGTCATTGATGCCAGTATAATGGTGCATGTCAAACCAAACCTGCAAAGCATTGTATCCCCACATCGCCAATTCCTCTATGTAGTCGGCGACATCTTGTATGGGCGCATCGTTGTAGAAATTATGAAAATGTGTGGCCAGATATATGCCTCTGACAGGCTTATCGGGTACAGAGATACCTTCACATTTTCCCAACTCAAATCCTTGTGGTGAGAT
Organism: uncultured Bacteroidales bacterium; assembly: GCA_902766625.1. Classification (GTDB taxonomy): domain Bacteria; phylum Bacteroidota; class Bacteroidia; order Bacteroidales; family Bacteroidaceae; genus UBA6382. Next base: position 5,388 of record CACXEH010000101.1, read on the forward strand.
GTAGGAACAGTGAAGCACCTTGCCTAATCCATACATGATGCCGTAATCGTCACCTCCTGCAATATTGATGGCGTGGTTGGTTGTCTTGCTGATGCGGAAAGATTCTGCCTTGAGGTGGCGGTCGTAAGATAAGGTTATGCGCAAAGACTTTCCTTTGGCGTTGCATAAATCATATCCGGCTTTGTCCTTGACTATGCGCTGGAATATGCTCGCGGCTTTTGCCGGCAGGCCTCTGTCAGCGTTTTCAATGCTTATGCTTTGATATCTTGCAGCAAAAACGTTAATGGGCAAAAAAGCACCGATACAGAAAAAGAATGAGAGAATACGATGTTTCATTTTGCTTGCGGTGTAGTGTTTATATAAAAAATGGGAAAATCATATTTCAGCTTTCAATATAGTGTCACGACAGGCTTCCATGAGCCATTTGGGTGTGGAAGTCGCACCACATATGCCTAAAGTGGAGAATCCGTCAAACCAATGGAAATCAATGTTGTCTGGTCCTTCCACCATGTAAATATGCTCATTGACTGTCTTGCATGCTTTGAAGAGGGTGCGTCCGTTGGAGCTTTTCTGGCCGCAGACGAAGAGGATGGCATCGTGGCTGGCGCAGAAGTTCAGCAGGGAGGGCATGCGGTTGGCGACCTGGCGGCAGATGGTGTCGTAATATTTGAACGTGGCGGGGGCGTGGATGTGCTCTTGTATGTATCTGACGATGTCGCGGAAGTCGTCGAGGGGTTTTGTGGTCTGGGAGAACAGGCGGATGTCGCGCGTAAAGTCCAACTGCTTAACATCCTCAAAAGAGTCAAGAACAATCGCCGTACCTTCGGTTTGTCCGACGAGACCTAACACTTCCGCATGGCCAAACTTACCAAAAATGGCAATCTGACAGTCTTTGCTGTTTTGCGAAAATTCCTTTTTGATGCGTTTCTGCAGCTGGAGGACGACGGGGCAGGTTGCGTCGATAATCTCGATGTTGTTGCGCCGGGCAATCTCGTAGGTCTGCGGCGGTTCACCATGGGCGCGGAGGAGCACTGTGGCGTTGCGCAGCCGGCTGTATTCTTCGTGGTTGATGGTGTTCAGTCCCAGTCTGTAGAGGCGGTCACACTCCTTGCCGTTATGTACGATGTCGCCCAGGCAGTAGAGCCGGGTGCCTTTGTGCAGTTCTTCCTCTGCCTTGCGGATGGCGGTGGTGACGCCAAAGCAAAACCCGGAGTTGTCGTCAATATCTATTCTCATGGGGGCAGGCTCAGCGGGCTTTGTCGTTGAATATTTTCAGGAGGACGTCCATTTCTTCGTCGAAGGTCATGTCGCTGTTGTCCATGAGATATGCGTCGTCGGCCTGTTTCAGCGGTGACACGGAGCGGTGGGAGTCGATGTAGTCCCTGTCGTGTATGTTCTTGAGAATCTCATCGTAAGAGGCGGGCATGCCTTTTTCCTGGAGTTCCTTGTAGCGGCGTTGGGCGCGGACTTCGGGCGATGCCGTCATGAAGATTTTCATTTCGGCTTGTGGGAAGACAACGGTGCCGATGTCCCTGCCGTCCATGACGATGCCGCCCGCCTTGCCCATGATCTGTTGCTGTAAGACGAGTTGGCGGCGCACGAACGGTATTGCGGCGATGGGGCTGACATGGGAGGAAACCTCCATGCCGCGGATGTCGCGCTCTATGTTTTCCCCGTTCAGGTACATGTCGCTATGGCTGGTGGCCTCGTTGCGACGGAATTCTATCTTTGCCTTGCCGAGGAGGCTGTCGAGAGTATTCTCGTCGATGGAGCCGTCGGGTCGGAAGACACCGTTCTTGAGTGCCAGAAAGGTTACGGCACGATACATGGCGCCGGTGTCAATATATGTGTATCCGATCTTGTTCGCCAGTTTTTTTGCGATAGAACTTTTTCCTGTTGAGGACGTGCCGTCGATGGCAATGATGATTTTTTTCACGATATTACAAACTATATGAAACGTTGAACAGCAGCGAAGATGCGCTGACATGATATTTGGCGTATGCTACGCCGGCCTTGAACTTCTTGACATTTATGCCGCATCCGACCGACAGACCTGCGCCGTGGGCAGCCCCGGCAGCTTTCAGCTCGTTGGCACGGCGGAAATTGTAGCCTGCGGCGACATACAGATTCTTTGTCGGCAAAAAGTCTACGCCGATGACAAAATGGTTGAACAGCTTTCTTCCGAAACTGTTTTTCTTTTCAGGGTTATAATAATAGTCGTTGCTCCATCGGGTGATGTCGCGCATGGTGAAAGAGAAACGGAAAGGCGCATGTTCCAACTTTGTGCTGACACCCATCTGCAGGTCGAAAGGCAGGTGTTCCTTGTGGTCTTCATGAAACGAGGACAATTGCGTGCCAATGTTTTTGGCTACGACACCGAAAGAGAAATCCTTCTCCTCGTTGGTGTAATGCAGGCCGAGGTCAACGCCGATGGCCGTGGAACTGTATTCGGAATACTTGGAGAAGATGTAGCGGCACGTAGCGCCACCTGACCACCCTTTGCCCATGGTGTAGCTGTACAAGGCAGATATCGCCATGTCTTTGGCGGAAAAAGAGCCGATGACGTTGCCGGCTTCATCTGTCTCGTCCATCGAACCGTAGCTGAACAACTGGGCGGTTGCACCGAAGGTGTGCCTGACGCTATAGACCTTGGTAAATGCAGCGCCCAGCACCTTGGTATCTTCAATATAACTCAAATAATCCAGGTTGATAGATTTGTCGTTTACCTGTGATGCTTGAGCCGGATTGCCGAAAATCAGCGTCGGGTCGTCAATGGCCAACGAGACATTCTCTCCTCCCAGTGCTGCCGTGTGGGCGGCAATAGGTATTTTCAGAAAATTGAAAACAGATGATTTCTCCTGAGCCTGTATGCACCCTGTGAGCAGCACGAAAAGCAAAGAAAGTATTCTGCGATTGTTCATTATTAACTAAAATTAAAATTCAAAGTTACGTTTTTTTCAACATCTGCACTAATTTTGCATTTGGAAAAGATAACTTACTTAAAAAAATAACGAGGCAGGGCCTTATTTATTGTATAAAGTCAATCTTTCCGCAGAAGAAAAAGGATGAAGAGAAACGACTTGTTCTCAGAGCGTTGGTGCGAGATACTGTTTAAGCATCGCAACAAGGAGTATGGCGCTTATGAGCTGCGCAGGGAAACGGGACGCCGTTATGCCTTCGCATTAGGCGTGCTGTTTCTTCTTGTTTTTTTAGCTTTTGCTCCTGTGGTTGTATATACCTGCCTCAACAAACCTCAGAAAGTCAAAGTGAGTGATCCTATAAAGCATGTCACCCGTTTTGAGGGCGTCCGCATCAAGGAAGCGCGTCCGGTGCGCCACGAGGAGCGGCGCCAGGTGACGAGTGCACCCGATGCGACAGAGGAAATTCAAGAAAAAACTGTACTCAGCGACGTTGCCGTCGAAGAAAAGAAAGAGGATGGCGAAACAGAATTAGACAAACTCAAAGATATATCCTTGGATTCGCTGGAGACTCTGATAAAGGAGGCAAAACTGGAATACGCCAAGGCTGAGCAACAGACATCGGGTATAGTCGTGGATTCCATTCCAAGATATCCTACCGGACTGGCTGATTTTATGAAATGGCTGAACAAATATATGGTCTATCCGCGTATATGTATGGAACGCAAGCAGAGCGGTAAGGTCATTGTCGCGTTTATTGTGGAGCCTACGGGCGAAGTGACTGATATCCGTATCGTTGACGGCAAAATACGCGAGTTGAACCATGAGGTCTTGCGCGTGTTGCAGACTATGCCCAAATGGATACCTGGCAAGCGAAACGGCAAACCGATACGGTCACAAGTGACCCTTCCGGTAGAATTTGAGTTTGACGACCAGCCTTTCTCTTAACCAATATCGTAAAATTAATTAATTATGTATACGTATCAGAATCTAATAGAGAAGTGCAATGCGGCGATTGCTGCGATAGAATATCCGAAGAGCCCTCAAGGCTTGTATGAACCTATAGCCTATGCATTGTCCTTAGGAGGCAAGCGCATCCGCCCTGTGTTCATGCTTTTGAGCGCGCAACTTTTTAGTAAAGATGCTGAGGCATTCATGGATGCGGCGGTGTCCATAGAGATGTACCACAATTACACGTTGCTTCATGACGACTTAATGGACAATGCGGATGTGCGCAGGGGCAAACCAACCGTGCATCGACGTTGGGATGCCAACACGGCAATTCTTTCCGGTGATGCCATGCTGATGGAGGTCTATAAGAGAATATTCACTGCGGTAACCAATCAAAAGGCTTTAGAGGTCTTTTTGAATACGGCTTTGGAGGTTTGTGAAGGACAGCAGTATGATATGAATTTTGAATCTCGTATGGATGTCACGCTCTCCGAATATTTTGAGATGATACGGTTGAAAACGGGTGTTTTGATTTCCTGTGCGCTAAAAATGGGCGCTTTGATGGGCGGTGCGTCAGAGCAGGACGCACAGTTGTTGTATGACTATGGCATACAGATTGGCAAGGCGTTTCAAGTGCAGGATGATTATCTGGATGTATTTGGCGACACGAGAACTTTTGGGAAGGCTATAGGCGGCGATATCCTGGAAGGTAAGAAGACGTTCTTGCTTATCCGTGCTCTCAATAAGGCGACGGCAACCCAGAAGTTGCAGATGCTGGACTGGCTGGAAAATACGAATTGTGACCCGCAAGACAAGATAGACTTTATTACACAATTGTACGAAGATTTGGGAATCCCCGCTGACTATGAGTTGTGTATGCAAGAATGCTATGACAAGGCCGATGCCATCCTTGCCCAGTTACAGGTGCCGGCAGATGCCAAAGCAGAACTGAAAGCTTTTGCAGACAAGTTAATGCATCGCATAAACTAAAGGCCGTTATGTATATAGACACTCACGCTCACATTTACGGCAAAGAGTTTGAGGACGATTTGGATGCTGTGATTGCCCGTGCCAAAGAGACCGGCGCAGTCTGTATTTTTATGCCTGCCACTGACGAGCAATCGGCAGATGAGGTTATGCGCTTGTCCAAGTTGTACGAGGGCTTTCTTTATCCGATGATTGGTCTTCATCCCGAGGACTTGCCGGATGATTATGTGGATGTTTTAAAGCGAATGGAAAGGCGTTTTCAAGGTGAACATCCTTATGTTGCCGTCGGTGAGGTGGGACTGGATTTCTACTGGGACAATTCCCGGAAGGAACAACAGATGGAAGCCTTCCGTATACAAATAGAATGGTCTCTGAAATATCACTTGCCGTTGATGATTCATGCACGCTCGGCTCATCGCGAATTGATTGATTGTCTGAAGCCGTATGCTGCCGAGAAAGACCTTCGTGGCGTTTTTCATTGTTTTACGGGAACAACTGACGAGGCTGCAGAATTGTTAGACTCTTTCCCTGCTTTTTTCTTGGGTATAGGCGGAGTCCTGACGTTTAAGAAGTCTACTTTACCGCAGGTGTTGTCGGAGAAGGTGCCACTTAATAGAATTGTGTTGGAAACCGACTCCCCGTATATGGCTCCTGTGCCTAATCGTGGCAAAAGGAATGAGCCATCGTTCATTCCTTTTATTGTGTCACGTTTAGCGGAAGTCTATCAGGTTTCTGCACAAAAAGTTGAAAGCGTGACAACTCTAAATGCTAAACATATGTTTGGCGTCTGATTCTTGACAAAACCTTGGATATTGCTTCTTACTGCTATTCTCATGTCGGATAGAACCGTTGCCTGTTAAATGCAACAACAAATAAAAAGTAAGGCTATTTGTCCGGTGCTTCGCAAATTAATTGTTATTTTTGTAGATATAATTGTTTAATATCAACATTATGATTATTACTCCTGATATCAAATACATCGGTACAGATGACATTGATCTTGATTTGTTTGAGAGCCAATATGCTGTACCTGAAGGAATGTCTTATAATAGTTATCTCATTCTGGATGATAAAATTGCAGTGATGGATACGACTGACGTGCGTACGGCCACAGCGTGGAAGGTCAATTTGATGACTGCGTTGAATGGTCGGAAGCCCGATTATCTCATTGTACACCATATGGAGCCTGACCATGCGGCTTTGGTAGCTGAAATGCTGCAGGAATATCCTGACCTGATACTTGTCGCTACTGCCGCAGCCATAAGGATGATACCTCAGTTTTTTGAAGACATAGTTCTTGAGGGGCGGACATTGGCGGTAAAAGAAGGTGACACCTTGTCGCTCGGAAAGCATGTGTTGCAATTTATCATGGCTCCTATGGTTCATTGGCCGGAGGTAATGACAACTTATGACCAAACGGACAAAGTGTTATTTAGCGCAGATGGTTTTGGTAAGTTTGGCGCATTGTCAAAGACGGGTGGACTGTTTTGTACGGCGGAAACTGATTGGGCATGTGAGGCCCGCAGGTATTATTTTAATATTTGCGGGAAATACGGCGTGCAGGTTCAGAATTTATTACGCAAGGTGTCCCAACTCGACATTCAGACAATATGTCCATTGCATGGTCCCGTGTTGAGAGACACATTGCCGGCACAGTTGGCGTTGTATAATACATGGAGTTCCTATGGAGTTGAAACGCCGGGAGTATTTATTGCCTATGCTTCTATTCATGGCGGAACGGCAAAAGTCGCAGAACGTCTGGCAGAGATGCTTCGTGAGAAAGGTTGCCCTAAGGTTGTTGTTACGGATTTATGCCGCAGCGATTTGGCAGAGAATATAGAAGATGCCTTCCGTTATGGAACTTTGGTCGTCGCTTCGTCATCATATGACGGTACAGTCTTTCCGCCGATGCATGACTTTATATGGCATTTACAAATAAAAGGCTATCAGAATCGTCGTGTGGGTATCGTGGAAAATGGTTCGTGGGCTCCTTGTGCCGGTCGTGTCATGTCAGATATGTTCGGACAGATGAAGAATATAGAGATTGTCGGTCCCCAAGTGACGATTAAGAGTAGACTTAAAGCTGCCAATGAGATATCTCTATTGGATTTAGCCGCTAATTTGATAGGAGAATAATTAAACGGATATCATATGGAAAAATACATTCTTGCCCTTGATCAGGGTACTAGCAGTTCAAGAGCGATTGTCTTTAATCAGATGGGCGATATCTGCTCGGTAGCTCAGAAAGAGTTTACTCAGTATTTCCCGCAGCCCGGTTGGGTGGAGCATGACCCGAAGGAGATATGGTCTTCCCAGTATGGTGTGATGCTTGAGGCAATGAGGCAGCTTGGCAGTAATGGTGCTGATATTGCGGCCATAGGTATTACGAATCAGCGTGAGACGACTATTGTATGGGATGCAGAGACCGGTGAGCCTGTGTATAATGCGATTGTGTGGCAGGATCGCCGCACATGTGAATATTGCGACAGTCTGAAAACACCTGAGTTGGTTGAGGACATCCGCCAACGTACAGGATTGATAGTCGATGCATATTTCAGTGGTACTAAGATACGTTGGATTCTTAATCATGTTCCCGGTGCACGTGAGAAAGCTGAAAGGGGAGAACTGCGTTTTGGCACGGTAGACTCTTGGCTCGTATGGAACCTCACGGGCGGTAAGGTGCATGTCACAGATGTCAGCAACGCCAGCCGTACTATGCTTTTTAATATAAATACACTGGAGTGGGACGAGACGCTGCTGAAACTGCTGGATATTCCCTCTTCCATGATGCCAAAGGTATGCTCCAGCAGCGAAGTCTATGGCAATACGTCCTTGGCAGAGTTAGGCAGTCAGATAGCCATATCCGGTATCGCAGGTGACCAGCAGTCCGCACTTTTCGGCCAGATGTGCACTGCGCCGGGTTCTGTTAAAAATACTTATGGTACCGGTTGCTTCCTTTTGATGAATACGGGCGAACAACCTATCATGTCCAAAAACAGTCTGCTGACAACCATAGCATGGAAGATTGGCAATACGGTAAACTATGCCTTGGAGGGCAGTATTTTTGTCGGAGGGAGCGTGGTGCAATGGCTGCGAGACGGTCTGGGCATTATCAAGTCTTCAAGCGAGGTTGAGGCCTTGGCTGCCACTGTTCCTGATAACGGAGGCGTGTATTTTGTACCGGCATTGACGGGCATGGGCGCTCCTTATTGGGACCAGTATGCCAGAGGTTCAATCTACGGAATAACCCGTGGCACTACGGCGGCGCATATTGCGCGTGCCGCACTGGAAGGCATAGCATTTCAGACAATGGACATTGTGCGGGCTATGGAAAAAGATGCCGGTATATCCCTGACAGAGTTGAAAGTGGACGGCGGTGCGTCGCTCGACAACCTCTTGATGCAATTCCAGTCAGATATATTGGGAACGCCGGTTATTCGTCCCAAGGTTACAGAGACAACGGCAAAAGGTGCCTCCTATCTGGCAGGTCTTGCCGTGGGCTATTGGAAATCGTTGGACGATATCCGGCAGCAGTGGCAGGCTGACTGCACATTCAGTCCGAAAGCCAGTGCGGAAAATGTTGCCAAGCTCCATGCGGGCTGGCAGGATGCTATCCGAAGAACAATTAATACGAAATAAAAACGATATTTATGGAAATAACATTATTACAGCAATGTGTATTTGAATTCCTCGGCACGATGATTTTGGTGCTGATGGGAGATGGGGTATGTGCTGCATGCACGCTTAATAAGTCCAAGGCGCAAGGTGCCGGTTGGGTGGTTATTACTTTTGCCTGGGGTTTCGCTGTCATGTGCGGTGTGTTTATCGCCGGTCCCTATAGCGGTGCTCATCTTAATCCTGCTGTGAGTGTGGGATTGGCGTTGGCGGGCACTTTCCCGTGGGCATCGGTAGCTCCTTATATTGCTGCTCAGTTGTTGGGCGGTTTCTTGGGCGCAGTGTTAGTCTGGGTTTTCTATAAGTATCATTTTGACGCTTCGTCAGATAATCCTGACGGTATGTTGTGCTGTTTCTGCACAATGCCGGCTATAGATAAGAGAGGTAACAATCTGTTCAGTGAGATACTTGCAACGTTTGTTCTTGTCTTTATCATTTTGGCTATAGGGACGAGTGGCAATGCGGCTCACATGGGTGATGCCCCGATTGGCATGGGAAGCCTTGGCGCTTTCCCTGTGACATGTCTGATAATCGCTTTGGGTATGTCGCTTGGCGGAACGACAGGATACGCCATGAATCCTGCGCGAGATCTGCCGCCGCGTTTGGCTCATGCCCTCCTGCCTATAAAAGGCAAGCGTGACAGTGGATGGGCTTACAGTTGGGTTCCTGTTGCCGGTCCGCTTGTAGGCGGCATTATTGCCGCAGGCTTATATTTGTTGGTATACTAAAAAAAAGAGAAAAATGAAATCAGTTATTTTAACAGTTGTTGCAATGTTCTTCTGCTGCTGTCTTTCCGCAGAGGAGCCTATTATTAAGTTTGGTGTTGTTACAGACATGCACTATTCTCCGAAACATCCGGAAAACAAAAAACATCCTACACGCTCGTACAAACTTCCAAAAGCGAAATTGCAGGAAGCTGTCAATACATTCAATCAAGAAAAAGTGGCTTTTACTGCTATTCTGGGAGATAATATCGATTTATATGCAGAGAGTTTCTATGAATTGAAACCCGTGCTTGCCCAGCTTGACAAACCTCATCACATCGTCTTGGGTAATCATGACTTTCTTGATTTTTATGGTACGCCGAAGCAAGACTCTGTGTTGAAGATATTGGGCGTGAAAAAGCCGTATTATAGTTTTGTCAAAAACAATATCCGTTTCATCTTCTTGGATTCTAACGATCTGGCTCTCTATTCCCGTGCGGAGAATACGTCTGAGGGAAAAGAAGCCAGGGCACTGTACAATAAACTCAAGGCAGAGAAGAATAAGGCGGGCCATAAGTACAATGGCACATTAAGCCAGAAACAGATTGACTGGATGGTGGAACTCATAGAGAAATCTCAGAAAAAAGGTCAGCAGGTTATCTGCTTTGCCCATATGCCATTGCAACCGTATGGCACATTTGCCGGCACAGATATGCAAGGCGATAAAATCAATAAAATCTTGAGCCGTTACAGCAATGTCAAGGCTGTCCTGACCGGCCATCATCATGAAGGTTCAAAGTCATTGGAAGGTCCTGTAAAGCATTATAATTTTGTGGGAATGATAGAAGGCAGTGCAAACCATTACTCTATTGTCAGTCTCTATCCTGACCGCATGGAGATTAAGGGCTACGGTGAGCAAGAGAGCCTGACGATCAAATATTGAAAACCGTTTTTCAGAAGGGTTTTGTAAGGACAAGCCTGTTTGACATACAAACAGGCTTGTCCTTTTTTGTGCAATATAGTGTCTGCCTGTAGGTGTACAAAAAAACTGTTCCATCCTAGTATAGTCTTCTGTTCCGGGGAATACAACTTATGTTCCAGCCTATGGAATGTAAGTTCTGTTCTATGGAATTTACATTCTACCCGATGGAACGGACAACATGTCGACGAAAAAAAATACGCTTATGCGGTAACAGCTCCTTACGTGACTACTGCGTGAGAGCGATGTTGGCAGTCTGTCTTTATTTTACCCACAGCACTTTGCCGGGTTTGCGCGGGAGTGGTGCGGGTAGTGGGCCGTCAGCGTAGCCCAGGGCAAGATGCCCGATGCCTTCATAGACTTCGGGGTTTACGCCGATAGTTCTCAGCCATTCTTGCCATTCTTCACGTTGGAAAGTTTCCTTGGCACGGTTTATCCAGCATGAAGCCAATCCCAGTTCGTGTGCCTCCAGCATCATGTTGCCCAGAACCAGGGAACCGTCGTTGAGATAAGTTTTCTTACTCTTGTCGGCAAGCACGATAAGAATGACGGGCGCACCGTAAAAAGGGTCCATGCTTTTGCCCCATATCTCAGCGTTGACCTTGCGTAAACGCTGTTGTACGCCCTTGTTGAGAACGGCGATAATCAGCCAAGACTGCTGGTTGTGGCCGGAAGGTGCATACAGTCCTGCTTCAATGACTTTGTTGATAGCTTCTTCTGATGGAACGTCTGTAGTGTATTTTCGGCAACTGCGTCGTGTGAATATAAGATTGCTCATGCTGTATGTTTGTTTTGATGCAAAGGTAATAAATTTTGACTATATGCATAACGAAGCTGTTTTGCTATAGCCGTTTTCAAACAAAGGCATTGATTAATTTCTCTTTTTGTCAAGCTGTTATGCAGACGATTTCTCCGAAAAAATGTACCTTTGCACCTGTTATGACACACTTTATTCTTGCAGATAATCAAGGCTTAACGCGCATAGGACTTCAAAGTCTGTGTAAGAGTCTCGGCGAGTGCCGTGTAGACATTGTTACCGGCAAGAAGGAACTGTTGCCTTTGCTGCGAATGGATGAAGATGCCATTATTGTTTTAGACTATACCCTCTTTGATTTTGTAGATATAAGTGAGTTGTTCATTCTGCATCAGCGCTTCCCCGAAGCAATGTGGGTGCTTCTGAGCGACGAACTGAGCAGTGATTTTGTGCGCCGTGTCACACTGGAGAGTCAGGTATTCAGCATAGTCACCAAAAATGGCGAGGTGGCTGACATAGACAAAGCCATACGCATGGCCGTACGGCACAAACGTTTTATATGTCAGTCTGTGACAGAGCAAATATTGGCGTATACTTATCGTAAAGACCCGAAGGAAGACAACAGGTTGTCTGCCACGGAGATTGATATCCTTAAGGAAATTGCTCTGGGGAAGACAACAAAAGAAATCGCCAGTGAACGCCATTCCAGTTTTCACACTGTCAATACGCACAGGAAAAACATCTTCCGCAAGCTTAAAGTCAATACTGCATACGAGGCCATCCGCTATGCCATTCGCGCCGGACTGGTGGATTACACCGATTACAGCATTTGAAAGTGCGGCCTTCAATTGTGGGTATGACAGAAATAGGGTGTCCGGACAGCCGTCTTTCTGAAAAACAGTCTTCCGGTAAACCGCCATGCAGGCCGCACCGATGAAAATTGCCGGATTTAAAAGACTTTAACGGAATAATTCATAATTATTCCGTATTTTTGTATCTTAAATAGTACGCACGTCTAACAACAGAGCATGCTGAAAATCATTAAGAAACTGGATATCTACATTCTCAAAAAGTTCCTTCTGCTTTTTGTGGGTGCATTTTGTATATGTTTGTTTATTCTGATGATGCAGTTCCTGTGGCGCTATCTGGAAGAACTGGTCGGCAAAGGTTTGTCCATGGATATCATTGCAAAATTTTTCTGGTATATGGCGCTTACACTTGTGCCTATGGCATTGCCTTTGAGCGTGTTGCTGACAGCATTAATCTCCTTCGGCAATATGGGTGAGAACCTTGAACTGACTGCCATGAAGTCGGCAGGAATTCCTTTGAGGCGCATCATGGCTCCGCTGGCGATAGTGTGCGTTGCTTTAATGTGCGTATCATTTATTTTTCAGAATCGCATTTCACCCAATGCCCAGAAACAGCTGACGAGATTGTTGGCCACTATCAAAGAGACATCTCCCGCTCTGGAGATACCAGAGGGAGTCTTCTATAACGGCATACCCAATGTAAACTTATATGTTAAGCACAAAGAGGCTGCCACGGGTATGCTCTACAATCTCATAATCTATAAAATGGACCAGGGCTTTGAAAATGCCCAGATAGTCGTGGCTGACTCCGGCAGACTGGAAACCACTGCCGACAAACACTTCCTGAAGTTCACGGTGTATAGCGGTGAGCAGTTTGAAAACTTGCGCACGACAACAGGGCAGTTGCAGGCAAACATTAACGTGCCTTACGACCGTGAAACTTTCAAAAAGAAAGATTTGCTGATAGATTTTGACAGTGATGTGGACTTGCTGGACGAGAATATGTTCAGCACAATGGCGAAAGCCAAGAACCTGAAAGAACTCAACAGGGGTGCAGACTCCTTGAAGACTGTGGCAGACAGTGTAGGAAAAAACTACTATAAAAATTATTACGACCATTACATCAGTCAGACCGACCTGACAAAATCAGATTCCATCAAAGCCGAAAAAGATGCGCGCAAGACCAAGACAGACATATCCAAAATATTCGCGGAGTTGAGTGCCGAAAAGAAACTGGAGGCCGTGCGGAAGGCAAAACAGGAAACGGAGCAGATCAAAACGGATTTGGAATGGGAAAAACCGCTCACATCGTCTGGCTACCTGGATGTAAGAAAGCATAAAATAGAGTGGCATAACAAATTTGCGCTGTCACTGGCATGTCTGTTCTTCTTCTTTATTGGCGCACCACTCGGAGCGATTATCCGCAAAGGCGGATTGGGATTCCCGACCGTGATATCCGTGATTATCTTTATCACGTATTACATCATCAATACCTCTGGTATGAAACTTGCCAGAGAAGAGTCTGTAGACGTTTGGCTGGGTATGTGGATCAGTACCATCGTCTTGGCTCCGTTTGGCGCGTTTATCACCTATAAGGCCAACAAAGACTCCACGGTATTCAACCTTGACAACTACATTAATGCGGTGCGCAGATTCTTCGGTATAAGGCGCGGAAGGATGTTCAACCGCAAAGAGGTCATTATAGAAGAACCTGACCATGAGGCGGAACTGAAAACTCTGGAGGGAATTGTCGAACGTTGCAGAGAATACATCAAAACTGAACATCTGCCCTATGCACCCAATTACATTAAACTGTGGTTCAGGCCTGTCAGGAGCGATGAAGTTTCTGACATATCTCATGATTTGGAAGAGTGTCTGGCAAACTTGTCCAATAGTCGTAATGTAAAGGTGTTGACTTATATGAGCAACTATCCGGAGATGTATGCGACGGCACATCTGTCACCTTTCAGAAAGCGTGGCATAAATATTGCAGTAGGTGTATTGTTTCCTATTGGATTAATTCTCGCATGGCGTATTTGGCGTTTCCGCATAATGCTTTATCATGACATGAGACAGATAGAGAAAACAACAGAACAACTGAAACAATGTATATAGCAAAATAATATATGGAAGAACTTTTTCAATTGAGCAATATAGAAGACGCAGTAAAAGACTTCAAGAACGGGAAGTTTGTTATAGTCGTCGATGACGAGGATAGGGAAAACGAGGGCGACCTCATTATCGCTGCAGAGAAAATAACGCCTGAGGATGTTAATTTCATGCTTGTCCATGCCAGAGGTGTGCTGTGCGCACCGATAACAAAAAGCCGTTGCAAGGAACTGGACTTACCGCATCAGGTGACCAACAACACCTCAATGCTGGGTACGCCGTTTACTGTCACGGTAGACAAACTGGAGGGATGTACTACTGGCGTTTCAGCTCACGACCGTGCCGCTACAATCAGAGCGTTGGCTGACCCCGCATCGACACCTGAGACATTTGGCCGTCCGGGCCACATCAATCCCCTGTATGCCCAGGACAATGGCGTGTTGCGCCGTAGTGGTCATACGGAAGCATGTATCGACTTGTGCCGCCTGGCCGGATTATATCCTGCAGGTGCGCTTATGGAAATAATGAATGAAGACGGTACAATGGCACGGATGCCTCAGTTGATAGAGATGGCGCACAAATATGATTTGAAAATCATTACCATAAAGGATTTAATATCTTTCCGCTTGCAGCACGAGACACTCGTGGAGATGGGTAATAAGGTTGATTTGCCGACAGACTATGGACATTTCCAACTGATACCCTTCCGCCAAAAAAGCAACGGGCTGGAGCATATCGCCTTGATAAAAGGAGAGTGGAAGGAAGAAGAACCGATACTTGTCAGAGTGCACTCCAGTTGCATGACCGGCGATATTTTTGGCAGCAAGCGCTGCGACTGTGGCGACCAGCTCCATAAAGCGATGGAAATGATAGACAAAGAGGGAAAAGGTGTTGTGCTTTATCTGAATCAGGAAGGCCGCGGCATCGGATTGATGGCAAAGATAGCAGCATATAAGTTGCAAGAGGAAGGATATGATACCGTTGACGCGAATATTCATTTGGGTTATGACCCGGACGAGCGCGATTATGGCATCGGGGCACAGATACTGAATAAGGTCGGCGTGCGTAAAATGCGCCTTATTACCAATAATCCCGTGAAACGTATCGGTTTGGAAGGCTTCGGCCTGGAAGTGACAGAGGTTGTGCCCATAGAGATTACGCCTAATCCCTATAACGAAAAATACCTAAAGACCAAGCGTGAGCGCATGGGGCATAAACTCCATTTTTAGGATTATGAATTACGGAAAACAAAATAGAAACTCTTAACTTTGAATGTTATGTATAATTTAGACACAGAAGAAAAAATTGTTTATCAGACAACCGCGTTTGCATCGCTGATGCGTAAGGTTTATGTGTGGATGGCATTGGCACTGGTCGTGTCAGGTTTAACGGCTATGTGTGTTGCGCAGAATGCCAGCTTGATGACAGCTATCATGACGCATCCGGCAAGTATTTGGGTCCTCTGTATTGCGGAAATAGGGCTTGTTATTTATCTGACAGCAAGAATCAACAAGATGTCGTTTCCTACGGCAGGCATACTATTCGTTGTGTACAGTATTCTTAACGGCGTGACCCTGTCGTTTGTTTTCTTGGCATACACATTAACGTCTATAACATCGACTTTTTTCATCACTGCGGGAACCTTCGCCGCTATGAGCCTGATTGGCTATAATACCAAAAAGGACTTGAGTGGCATCGGCAGATATTTGCTGTTTGCGCTTGTCGGTTTGATTATTGCCAGTGTTGTGAATATCTTTTTAGCAAGTAGTCCGTTACAATGGCTCATTAGTTTTATCGGCATCATTGTGTTTGTCGGACTGACTGCATACGATACGCAGAAAATTAAACAAATGTTTTTGATGTATGGTGACGATGTTAATGAAAGCACTCAGAAGCTGGCATTGATGGGTAGCCTTTCTTTATATCTTGACTTTATCAATCTGTTTTTGTATCTGCTGAGATTCTTCGGTGACAGAAAATAACTGCTTAAACAAATTATTTATGGAAGAAAAGTTATCAAGCGCACTTAATCGTTTGGAACCGTCTGCCACTTTGGCGATGTCGCAAAAGAGTGCGGAACTAAAAGCACAGGGCATTGATGTTGTCAATTTAAGCATTGGCGAGCCTGATTTTAATACACCTGAAGCTATCAAAGAAGCTGCCCACAGAGCCATAGATGACAATTTCTCTCATTATTCTCCCGTTCCGGGCTATCCTGCATTGCGCAAAGCCATTGTAAACAAACTGAAAAAAGAGAACGGGCTGGATTATACTCCGGCAGAGATACTCTGCTCCAATGGTGCAAAGCAGAGCGTATGTAATGTTGTCATGACATTGGTCAATGAAGGTGACGAGGTTATTATACCTGCGCCATATTGGGTAAGCTATCCCCAGATGGTGAAACTGGCGGGCGGAAAACCAGTCTTTGTCAAGGCTGACATCTCCCAAAACTTTAAGATTACAGCAGAACAGCTGGATGCTGCTATCACGCCCAAGACAAAGATGCTCATTCTCTGTTCGCCAAGTAATCCTACCGGTGCGGTCTACAGTCAAAAAGAACTGGCTGCGTTGGCAGAAGTAGTCAAGAAATATGAGAATATCATTGTTGTCTCTGATGAGATATATGAGCATATCAATTACATCGGCACGAGTGCCAGCATTGCCAAAGAGCCTGGTATGAAAGAGCGCACGGTTATCGTCAACGGCGTTTCCAAGGCATATGCCATGACTGGCTGGCGTATTGGTTTTATCGCTGCTCCTGAATGGGTCGTAAAGGGATGTAACAAACTTCAAGGGCAGTATACCAGTGGGCCGTGTTCTGTCAGTCAGGTTGCTGCGCAGGCTGCATTTGAGGGCGACCAGCAATGTGTTGAGGATATGCGTCAGGCTTTTGAGCGAAGAAAGAATCTTATCGTCAAACTGGCGCGTGAAATCCCAGGTTTTGAAGTAAATGATCCTGAAGGTGCTTTCTATATTTTCCCGAAGGTGTCTTCTCTTTACGGTAAAAGTTATGGCGACCGTAAGATAAATGACAGCATGGACCTTGCGTTGTATTTACTGGAGGTAGGTCATGTGGCCTGTGTAGGTGGCAAAGCGTTTGGTGATGATGATTGTATCCGAATGAGTTACGCTACCAGTGAGGACAATATCTGCGAGGCGTTCAGACGTATAGCAGAGGCAGTCAAAAAACTCCAATAGTTTAGTACAGCCTTCATAAACAAGAGACAGATGCAAGCGATTATTTTAGCAGCGGGAATGGGTAAGCGTCTTGGTGAGTTTACCAGGAACAATACCAAGTGTATGGTGGAGGTCAATGGCGTCAGACTTATTGATCGTATGCTCATCCAACTATCCCAATTAGACCTTAAGAGAGTCGTCATTGTGGTCGGCTACAAAGGTCAGGAACTTATTGACTATATCGGAAACAGGTATAAGGGTAAAGTGAATATAGAGTTTGTGACCAACCCTATATATGACAAGACCAACAATATCTTCTCACTGTCTCTCGCCAAAGACAAAATGCAGGAGGATGATACGCTGTTACTTGAATCAGACCTTATATTTGAAGATCAGGTTTTGCAGGCTATTGTTGACAACCCCTATCCTAATTTGGCGTTAGTGGCTAAATATGAGACGTGGATGGATGGTACGGTGGTTCGCTTGGATGATGATAACAATATTGTTAATTTCATTCCGAAGAAAGCCTTTAAGTACGAAGAGGTGGCATTTTATTACAAAACCGTCAACATCTACAAATTCAGTAAGGCTTTTTCTGCCAACAAGTATGTTCCTTTCTTAGACGCATATTGTAAGGCTGTCGGTAATAATGAGTATTACGAGAACGTGTTGCGCATCATTAGTTTTCTGAATAGCCATGAGTTGAAGGCTATGCCTATTGGCAAGAAAAAATGGTATGAGATAGATGATGTTCAGGATTTGAATACGGCTTCATCGCTTTTCCAAGACAGCAGGAGCCGTCTGCGCGATTATACTCACCGCTTTGGCGGTTACTGGCGTTTTCCCGGCACTTTGGATTACTGCTTATTGGTAAATCCTTATTTTCCGCCTCAGCGCATGATTGAGGAGATGAAGGCAAACTTTGAAGTGCTGTTGAGGGATTATCCTTCCGGCATGGGTATTAACAGTATGTTGGGTGGTAAGTACTTTAATATCCGCAGCAAGTATGTTGCCGTGGGCAATGGCGCTGCAGAACTGATAAAGAGTCTCGTGAGTTCTGTCACGGGCAGACTTGGCGTGATTTATCCCACCTTTGAGGAATATCCCAATCGTATCGACAGCGATCGCATCGTCCCATTTGTTTCTGACAAAGAAGACTTTTCCTACACAATCGCGGACCTGCAAGATTATTATTCTGACAAGAATATCTCTGCCTTGCTGTTGATTAATCCGGATAATCCCTCAGGACACTTCATTGCCACCAGCGATATTCTTAAAATGAGTGGCTGGTGCGCTGGCAAGGGAATAAGGCTGATTGTTGACGAAAGTTTCGTGGACTTCAGTGATGATTACGCGACAAGTTCATTGCTCAAAGATGATATCTTGGAGCGTCATCCGGAGCTTGTGGTTATTAAGAGTATCAGCAAATCATATGGCGTGCCCGGATTACGGCTCGGCTTATTGGCTACGAGTGACGAAGAGACGGTCAAGTTTATCCGGCATGATGTGGCAATATGGAACATCAACTCTTTTGCTGAATTCTATATGCAGATTTTCAATAAATATGACTTTCTGTATAAGGAAGCCTGCGCCAAGTTTGTAGCTGAACGCAAGCGTTTTAAGTCAGAGTTGAATAAAGTGCCTTATCTCAAGGTGCTGCCTTCGCAGGCCAACTTCTTCTTGTGTCAGGTGCAGCCTCCTCTCACTGCTTCAGAACTGACAATCAGGTTGCTTGAGAGCGAAAATATCCTTATCAAGGATTGCGAAAGCAAACATGGTCTGGAGGGCAAAAACTTTGTCCGTATCGCTGTACACAATACGGAGGAGAACGACCGTCTTGTCGCAGCGCTCAAACAAATAAAATTTAACAATTAAATATAAGAACAAAATGGAAATTGAATTTACCGATCAGAATTTTGCGGAATACACTTCCCAGAACAAACCAATGTTGATTGATTTTTACGCTGACTGGTGCGGTCCTTGCCGCCATCTTGCGCCGACTGTCGAGGCATTAGCGCAGAAGTATGAGGGAAAGGCCATTGTCGGCAAGTGTAATGTGGACGAGAATGAGGAGTTGACGAGCCGTTTCGGCATACGCAATATTCCCGCAGTATTCTTTCTCGTCGGCGATGAAGTAAAGGATAAGAGCATCGGCGCAGTTCCTGCCAATGTGCTTGAGGAAAAACTTAACGCTATTTTATAAGTCCTCGCATACGGCTTGATTGAGACTTAAATATGCCTGGCGCTCGGTTTCGGGCATCTTTATGGATATTAAACGTAGGGCTGACAAATGTCAGCCCTACGTTTCGCTATTTTGATGCCGGTAAGTTTTCCGTTCCAGCCAGTGGAACGTAAGTTCCAAGGGCCGGAATGTGTGTTCCATAGGCTGGAACTTATGTTCCATGCGCAGGAATAGAAAAAATAACGCGTCACTGTCGCACACTATTCCAGCAGAATAGGATTCATAATACGCACAACCGAGCATGACAATTATCGGCATGCCTTTTTAACGGCAGGTTTACCCCATACTCATTGGTCAGTGCCGGTTACCGGCAATAACCTGCCGAATTTACGCAAGGAGAGAGGAAGCGTTTATCCCAATGTCACAATTTTGTCACACAAATTAGCGACGCCCTGACGGTGTGTAATCATTAAAACCGTTTTGTCGGGATAGGCTTCAAAAAGTCGTTTGAAGAGTTCGCTCTCAGTTTGTTCGTCAAGTGCCGAACTTATTTCGTCGAGCAGCAATATTTTGCCGGGGCGGAGTAGTCCGCGCGCTATGGCGATGCGCTGTGCCTGACCTTCGCTGAGTCCTGCGCTGCGTTCTCCCAAGACGGTGTCTAAACCGTCGGGCATATCCATTACAAAGTCTGCCATGGCTATGTGCAAAACGCTGCGCAGTTCGTCATCGCTGGCATGGGGTCGTGCCAGCAACAGGTTGTAGCGCACGGTACCGCTCATCAGTGTGTTTCCTTGCGGAACAAATACCATGTAGCGTCGGGTTTCCGTATTGATGCGCAGCCGTCGGGTGTCGTCATAAATGGAGATAGTCCCGCTTGTCGGTTCTGCCAGGCCGAGGAGCAGCCTGAAAAGGGTAGTCTTTCCTACGCCGGTATGCCCCATGATAGCTGTTTTTGAGCCCGGGCGGAAGTCGTGGGTAAATCCTGCCGTCACGGGAAAATCTCCTTTGGCATAGCTGAAACTGACGTTGTCGAATGTCACGCCACATACCCCCTGTATCATTTGTCCTGCTGCTGCCTGTCCCGTTGCCGTCTGTTGCTCTTCAGTCTGGAGCTGTTCCAGTTCTGTCAGTCGGTCTATGCTGGCAGCGGTGTGTATAAGTTGTGGTATGGCGTTGAGCAGGTTCAGTACAGGGTGTTGAATTTGTCCTACGAGTTGCAGGAACGATGTCATAACACCAAGTGTTATGGCACCTTCGCGCAGCTGGAGACCACCCCAGATAAAAGCAAACAGATAACCCAGTCCGAAACACAGTGCTATGACAGTGCGTGTCACAATGGTAAAACGAGTGCGGCGGTTGATTTTGCCGTGCAACTCGTGCTGCATCTCTCCGACCTGTGTGGTAATCAGGCTGGTGCTTTCCAGCGCTCTAAGTATGGTATTGTGTTCCAGACTTTCCTGTATTGTCATTTGGATGTGGCTCTCTTGCTGTCTGATGTCATGGGTCATGGACTTCAGTTGCCGCGCCATCAGTTTGCCGAAAGCGATGAAGAGTGGGGTCGCTAATAATAACACCCACGCCAGCGTGGCATCCATCCAGTGTAGCAGGATAAATGCACCGAGAAGTTTTCCACAGGTTACCAAAGCTTCAGGGATAACAGAGGTCACAGTGTCGCCTACCTGGTCTATGTCGTGCTCCAGTCTTGACACCATGTCACCGGAGTGCAGCGTCTCACCTTCGTAGAGCCTCTGGAACATCAGCTTGCTGAAGATGCGCAGGCGGATGCCGTTTGTCTGCCTCATGCGGGCTTCGACACCCATATAGTAATAACATTGTCTCAGTGCGATATTGCCTAACATGACTGCGATGAGCAGAATGATATTAATCCAGATGTCGTGTACGGTGTCTGTGCGGATGGTTATGTCAATAAACTCTTTGCAGAGCCAAACCAGCGCCAGTCCTAAGATTACTTGAACGAATCCAAGCATTACCCTCAGCGCCATGTTGGCTCTGATGCCCAGTGTATTAAGCCATATCCATTTGAGGTATCTCATACCAGCATAAGACGTTGCCACTCTTGCACAATGCTGTGTACGTCATCGCGTGCCGTATCTGCATCAATCTCATATTCGCGGCATAGTGCTTCCGCCAAATCTTCTTCTGTGAAAGTACCCATTCGCGAAGCTTCTTTCCATAGGAATGCCGCAGTGTCATTAAGGCTAAGCAATCGGTTGAAATTAATTACGTCAAGGCCTTCGGCAACAATGACTCTTTCACCGCAAATTTCGCGTAATACAAATCCTTTTTTCAGTTCCATATTTAAAGTTTATATTTTTTCGATGTTATTATTCTGATGACAAATAGGATATATCTCCTTACAGGTATAGCTGTTTTCCACAGTTTAGTCATCAGACGCATACGTTTTGTGTAGAGTGGCTTGGGTGGTTTGCCGTTACCTCTGACTACATGTGTCGCCTTGGCCTTCACATCGCTGAGCAGGCAGTGTTCCTTGCCGATGACGTTACCGTCGCCCATCAAAATCACCTTATTGTCGTCAATATTGATGATGCGGTGTATCACATAATAGTTGGAATCGCACCACGCAAGGACGATATCACCTTCAGAAATACCCTCTGGCTTTTCCAGCACAACACTGTCGCGCCCGCCGATAATAAACGGGAGCATGCTGTTGCCTCTCACGGCCAATGTGACCTTCATTCCCTCGTTCACGAGGCGTACAGCTTCTTCTATCTTTTCGTTGTCTGTCATGTTCGTCCGGGCTATTCTGGGCGTCTTATGGTGCTGCTGCATAGGATTGCTGCTTCTTTATCAGGCAGACAGTCCAAATGATAAACAGGTGTCTTTTGTGCGAAAATGTTGAGCGTGTTGTGCAAACCGTCTGCCAATTTTCTGTCCCATCTTTTCCCCGATGCGGATGCCATAAGTACACTATATGCCCTCAACGGAGAGAGTTTTTGGATGGCATTATATGGCGCTTGGGCGATTTCAACGACAGCGCCGATGGGGTAGGACTCGTTGAGGTAACATGGTGTCTTTCCGCTCCATGGCGACCCGAAGACAATCGCTTCTTCGCGTCCTGTAGCTTTGTCGATAGGCATGAGCCGCAATACAGGGTTATCGTCATTGAGGAGGTGAGTACCACTGATGTGACGGAGCCACAGGCGTGAATGTGTACTCTTTCCCGTGCCGCTTGGAGCCATAAACAGGTATCCTCGTCCATCGTTCACCGTTACGGAAGCATGCACCAGAAGCGTGTTCTTGTCAGCAGTAGACAAGGCATAGAGTATCATCAGCGCGTTGTCTATAGTGTAGAAAGCCAACTGTTTGTCTGATGTGTTCAGCGACAGCGTATTCTCACTATAGTCCTCAGCACATATCAGAGTGCCGGTCATTTGATTTTTAAGACCGAAGCGAAAGGCGGGCAGATTACCTATGTGGCCCGCTTCAATCACTTGCCCTTCAAGATTTTGTTTTATTTCGAGTACGAAGCCTTCCTCATTGACAGCTTCATTGACCAATGTCAGTTTGAACACATTATCACCACAGTCGGTGACAAAAGGCATATATCCCTCACGCATTATACCCACAGGGGCTTCCACGCTGAAGGTATGTCCGGCAACCGTATATTTCATATCCTGTGTATGCACTTTACAAAAGTAATATATTCTGTCAACCTGACAAAGCGTTCTGTAAAATTAATATCGTAGTCCGTTGTCATTAGCCGACGATAAATATACCATAATTGTGGTATATAAAATACCTCATGTGTACGATTCCGCAGTTGTGAAATGCTCCGTACCTTTGCATTGACAATACAGAAATTTATCTATACATATTTAAATACTAAACATTAAAGATTATGACAGAGAACAAACTTCATTTAGAGACTTTAGCACTACATGTCGGGCAAGAGCAGGCAGATCCTGCGACTGATGCCCGCGCCGTGCCTATTTATCAGACGACATCATATGTTTTCCGCAATTCGCAGCATGCGGCTGATCGTTTCGCACTAAAAGATCCGGGTAATATATACGGCCGTTTGACTAATTCTACCCAAGAAGTATTGGAGAAGCGTATTGCCGCATTAGAGGGTGGCGTTGCCGCTCTGGCTGTTGCATCTGGCGCTGCGGCTGTAACCTATGCGTTGCAGAATATCTGTAACGAGGGCGACCATATTGTGGCTGCCGACAATCTCTACGGAGGCTCGTTTAATTTGATTACTCATACGCTGACCAGCTATGGCATCAGCAATACTATCGTTAATGTTAATGACTTGGATGCGCTGGAGGCAGCCATACGTCCGAATACTAAGGTTATCTATGCAGAGACATTCGGTAACCCTAATTCAGATGTAACAAACTTGGATGCCGTTGCCGCTGTCGCCCACAAGCATAACATTGTTTTTATTGTTGACAATACATTTGCTCCAATATTGATTCGCCCGATTGAGCATGGTGCAGACATCGTGGTACATTCCGCGACAAAATTCATCGGCGGTCACGGCTCATCGCTTGGAGGTATTATCGTTGACGGCGGCACGTTTGACTGGAAAGCCAATGCGGACAAATATCCGACGCTTGGCAAGCCTGACCCGTCTTATCACGGGGCGATATTCGCCGATGTTGCGGGCGCAGCGGCTTTTGTTACCCGTATACGTGCAGTCATACTGCGTGATACCGGTGCCGCTATATCTCCGTTCAATGCATGGATTCTGCTACAGGGTGTTGAGACATTACCATTGCGTATAGAGCGTCATGTAGAGAATACTCTCAAGGTGGTTGACTTCTTGTCCAAGCACCCCAAAGTAAAGAGTGTGTCGCACCCGGCGCTGATTTCTCACCACGATCATGAGTTGTATAAAAAGTATTTCCCCAATGGCGGTGGCTCTATTTTTACTTTTGAAATCAATGGTACGCAAGAAGACGCATGGCGGTTTATTGATGCCTTGAAAATATTCTCTCTGCTCGCTAATGTTGCCGATGTCAAATCGCTGGTCATTCATCCTGCTACGACAACCCATTCCCAAATGACTCCCGAGGAACTGAAAGAGCAGCATATCACTCCGACGACAGTACGTCTGTCTGTTGGTGTGGAGCATGTTGATGATATCATTGCTGACTTGCGTCAGGCCTTAGATAAGATTTAAACAATAATACCAGATATGAAAAGGATAGTCAGACAACTTACAGATTTGATAGGTCATACACCTCTTTTAGAACTCAATAAGTTCAGTCAGTCGGCAGGAGTAGACACTCCGATTATTGCCAAGGTAGAGTATTTTAACCCAGGTGGGTCGGTGAAGGACCGTATTGCTCTTGCCATGATTGAGGATGCTGAAGCCAAGGGATTGCTCAAGCCCGGAGCGACCATCATAGAGCCTACCTCCGGCAATACGGGTGTCGGCTTGGCTCTGGTCTCTGCCGTAAAAGGCTACAAACTCATTTTGACGATGCCCGAAACCATGAGCGTGGAGCGGCGTAACCTCGTCAAGGCATATGGTGCCGAGGTGAGGCTGACGAGTGGCAAAGAAGGAATGCCGGGGGCGATTAAGGCTGCCAATGAATTGCGCGATACAATTCCGGGAAGTGTCATTTTGCAGCAGTTTGAGAATGCCGCCAATCCTGAAAAACATTACCTGACAACAGGTCAGGAGATATGGGAAGATACTGACGGACAGGTTGATATCTTTGTTGCCGGCGTGGGCACCGGAGGTACGGTGTCGGGTGTCGCCAAGGCTTTGAAAGAGAAAAACCCGGCAGTGAAAATCATTGCTGTCGAACCTCTGACATCACCTGTGCTGAACGGCGGAACAAGCGGCCCGCATAAAATCCAAGGCATCGGTGCAGGCTTTGTGCCCAAGACATACGACGCAAGTCTTATTGACGAAGTGTTTGATGTGGACAATGATGACGCCATACGCACCGGCCGTCAGTTGGCTCAGCAGGAAGGTCTGTTGGTCGGCATATCCAGCGGTGCAGCGGCCTATGCGGCTAAGGAGGTCGCCAAGCGTCCGGAGAATAAGGGGAAAACAATTGTCGTCCTGCTCCCGGACACAGGCGAGAGATATCTCTCTACAGTATTGTATGCCTTTGAGGAATATCCTCTTTGACAAGATGTAGATAGTTAAAACACAAGCAAGAGGGCACCTGAATCGTCAGGTGCCCTTATTTTTTTTATCTTTCTCGCGTCATGTTTTCAATTCCGGCCCATGGAACGTATGTCCTGCGGGATGGAATATACGTTCCACCTGGAGGGACGGAAAGTTTCACGCCGTAAGACGAGAGCTGTTTCCGTTTCAACGAAAACATCCGGCACGACGGGCCGGTGCACTTCAAACTGTCGTGCGCTGGCGCATCGGCATAGTATGTCTTAAAGATATGCTGTTCTAATTTTCTTTCATTTTCATATTTTTGGCGCATTTTTGATTTATTTGTGCAAAAAATATAGTTAATACAAAATCTTGATATACCTTTGCACCATAATTTAGAACATGAATTCATGAAAATCCCCGAATTAACAGCACAGGAGGTGGCTGCGTTTATCCAAAACGGTGATACTGTCGCTTTAGGCGGTTTCAGTCCCTCAGGTACTCCCAAAACTATTATGCCTGCTGTAGCGCAAAAGGCTATGAAGGAGCACGAGGAAGGGCGTGAATTCAAGATACATCTCAATGCCGGTGCTTCGGTTGGCGATAGTTGTGACGGCACTCTTGTACGTGCCGATGCGGTCATCAGCCGCATACCCTATTGCGATAATAAAGATATGCGTAAGGCGTATAATGGTGGCAAATTGAAATTTTGTGACCTCAACCTCACAGACAGTGCTGCTTTTTTGCGCCAGAAGGTGACAAACACTCCAGTATGGGGTATTGTGGAAGCCTGTGATATTGAGTATGTAAATGGTATGTGCCGCATATATCCCACAGCGGCGACGGGCATAGCTCCTACAGTATGCCGTATGGCAGAAAAGGGAATTTTTATAGAACTCAACGCTTGGCACGGAGAAGACATCAAGGGCGTGCACGATGTATATGAGATACAGGACAGTTGGGCACGCACGGTAATAGATATCCAAACCCCTATGGATCGTATTGGCAAGCCGTATATTGAAGTGCCTCAAGAACGTATCAAAGGTTTGGTATATTGCAATTTGCCTGATGAATCACGCCCGATGCCGCCTTCGTCGGATGTGCATAACGCTGTAGGCGGCAACGTGGCAGAGTTTATAAAATGGAATATCAAGTGCGGTGTGCTGAATCCCGATCATCTGGTGTTCCAGAGCGGTGTCGGCAGCGGAGCCAACGCAGTCATGGCAGCAATG
>CACXEH010000102.1 GCA_902766625.1 uncultured Bacteroidales bacterium
ATCGCGATGAAAATTTTCGTGTATCAAGGATAAAAGTTTTCATGTATCGCGATAAAAATTTCAAAGCCGCCGAAACATCTTCACAAATAAATTGTATAATTTTGTCATAATATATAAAAACATAACCGCTGAAGTCAAGACAAAATGAAAATCATATCAGAACAAGCCATCAGGTCACTGAGCATCACGCCAAAGACATGTGTAGACTGGATTTATGAAAGTTTCTCACTCAAACAGAGCGCACAACTCCCCACAAAGATAAGCGTACATCCTGCCGACACCGATTTTATTACTTCCATGCCCTGCCTGCTGCCACCAAAATCAGGCGACAGTACGGTGCAATACTTCGGAGTAAAAGTAGTTCACCGCATCAAAGGTTCTGTGCCCAGTCTGGGCAGCGACATGCTGCTGTATAATGCCAAAAGCGGCGAGTTGCTGGCATTGCTTGACAGCGACTGGATTACCACGATGCGCACAGGAGCAGTCGCTGCTGTTTCCGCCAAGGCATTACGCAAAAAAAATGCACACGTTTATGGTTTTATCGGTCTCGGCAATACAGCGAGAGCCGCTTTGCTCTGCATACTGGAAGCTGAGCCGGAGCGGCAATTCCATGTCAAGCTGCTCAAGTATAAAAATCAGGCGGAATTATTTGCAGAGCGTTTTGCGGATTATACCAACGTGACGTTTGATATTATTGAGGACATCAACGAGATAGCCCGGACAGCGGATGTATTTATCAGCTGCATCACCAGTGCGGACGGCCTGCTGGTAGAGGATGAGAAGACATTCCAACCGGGTGTGACCGTGATACCCGTCCATATGCGCGGATTACAGAATTGCGACACGACCTTTGACAGGGTGTTCGGTGATGACACGGACCACATCAAGAATTTCAAATATTTCCCCCAATACAAAGATTACAATGAAATAGGCGAGGTGCTTGCCGGCAGGGACCCTGGCAGGAAGTCGGAGACACAGCGCATCATTGACTACAATTACGGATTGGGACTGCATGATGTGCTGTATGCCTCGAAACTGTATGAAATGCTCAAGGACACACCTTGCGCGGAGGTGGACATTATAAAAGAATCTGAAAAATATTGGGTTTAAGTGCCTGGCAGCATACATCCATTCACATTACAGTTTTGAAAAACAACACGGCAAATCAATAAGTTAGCAATAAATATTACAGTCAGGAAAGGGTTTAGTATGCCAATTATTGCTATTTTTGCATTCAGATTTGGACCTGCAAAATGAAAGTCGTATCTGTTTTACTGCTTGCTCTCTTCACAATCAGCACCTTGCTTGAAGCAAAAGAGAACTATCTTGAACTGAAAAACGGAAAAATATGCTTGCGTCAGGACTTGACGCGAGGCGGGGCAATATGTTACATCTCCAAGACGGGTGCAGACCGGAACATTGTCAACATCCACGACTTGGGGCGATATATCCAGCAGTCCTATTACGCAGGCAAATCCGTAAACCGGCGCCCAGAGGGTCAGGCCAAAGTGTGGTCACCCTGGTCGTGGAACCCCATTCAGGTAGGCGACCACAAAGGCAATCCGGCCATCATATTAGACTCCAAGAAGGAAGGAAACACGCTGTATGTCAAGTGTATCCCTATGCAATGGGACATGACGGACAAGCCTGCAGAGGCTGTGATGGAGCAATGGACGACGCTGGAGGGAACGGTTATCAAAGTCAGAAACAGACTGACATGCCAGCGCACCGACACCATTTACGGCGAAGGCACACATAACTCGCAGGAGATACCGGCGGTGTATCCCATCTCTTCGCTTAACCGCCTATACGGTTACTTTGGCGACGCGCCGTTTACCAACGAGGAAATAGATACCACAGAGGTACACGAAATCATTGTCGGCGACCCTGACCACTTCTGGGGAGTCTATAACCATGTCACGGAAAAATGGATGGCATTTGTAGATGACAGCGGCTGGGGTATTGGTGTATACAGTCCGAGCGCAACAGGCTTTCTGGCAGGCAGAGCAGGCTCAAGCAGACAAGGTGAGTCAGCCGATGCCGAGACATCCTACATTGCACCGACAAGAACACAGGTAATGATGAAAAATTCCGTTGTCGAATACGAGTATTATCTCATTGTAGACAACATTGACAAAATACGTAAACAAATATATAAAATACACACAAAATCTAAAAAATCATGACAGAACTACCTCAAGACCCTAACATGTTGTTGAGTTTCATCAACCTCAAGCTTCGTGACCAATATGCCACACTGGACGATTTGTGCGACGCATTAGACATAGACAAGAAGAAACTATGCACGATTATGGCTTCAGGCGGCTATGTGTACAGCCCAAAGTACAACAAATTCTGGTAAGAAACACATTTATATAAAGACCATATGAAAAAACTTCTTGCATTGCTTATGGCAACATTGGCTTTTACAGCTTGCTCTCAACGAGAAAACCCATTATTGACAGAGTCAACAGCACCTTTCGGCGCGCCAGAATTCTCGCAGATTAAATCCACTGACTACCTTCCCGCTTTTGAAGAGGCCTTCAAACAGCAGAAGGCTGAATTTGACGAGATTGCCAACAATACAGAGGAGCCGACATACGCCAACGTGATTGACGCATTGGAATCGTCAGGCAAACTACTGAGCAAAGTCTCCGGCATATTCTACAACGTCAACGAAACAGACGCCGACGACATCATGCGGGAAACAGAGAAAAAAGTCTCCACTATGGAAACAGATCACAGTGCATACATGACACAGAATGAAAAGCTCTTCCAAAGAGTCAAAGCCCTGTATGACAATAAGGCCAATCTGAATCTGACACGCGAGCAAGAAATGGTATTGGACAAATACTATCGTATGTTCGTGCGCGGCGGTGCTCTGCTGGACGATGCCCAGAAGAAAAAACTCGTAGAACTTAACAAAGAGCTATCGTTAGCAACAATACAGTTTGGCGAAAACTCTCTTGCAGAGACAAATGCCTTCACCTTGCTGATAACCGACAAGAAAGACTTGGCAGGACTACCCGACGACGTTATGAGCGCAGCACAGGAGCGCGCTGAGGCCGCAGGCAAAAAAGGATGGCTGTTCACATTGCAGAAACCATCATGGGAGCCTTTCCTGAAATATGCCGATAACAGGGAACTGCGCAAGCAAATGTATCTGGCATACACACATCGTGGCAACAACAATAACAACAACGACAACAAAGCCGTCATCAAGAAAATCCTTGAGTTGCGCTTACAAATAGCCAAACTGTTTGGTTTCAACAATTTTGCCGAATATCAGTTGGAAGACAAAATGGCAAAGACTCCTGAGGCAGCCTATGATATGCTGATGAAAATATGGAAACCTGCCATAGAACAGGCAAAGAAAGAGCGCGATGACCTGCAGAAACTGATGAACGAAAGCGGAGTGGAAGGCAAGCTGGAGGCTTGGGACTGGTGGTATTACGCAGAAAAACTGCGCCAACAGCGATTCGCATTTGACGAGGCTCAAATCAAGCCCTATTTCTCATTGGAGAACGTCCGTAAAGGCGTCTTCATGGTAGCCAACAAATTGTACGGCGTGACATTCAAACCGCTGCGCCTGGCAGGCACCATTGCCAAAGACAATGAGATGAAGAGCCAAATGCCTGACGTATACCATCCTGAAGTAAGTTGCTTTGAGGTACTTGACAGCGACGGAAAACATCTGGCATTATACTACACCGACTACTTCCCGCGTGAAACCAAGCGCGCCGGCGCATGGATGAACAACATATATGAGGCAGGACATGTCGGAACATTAGACCAAGACCCCATGATTGTCAATGTGTGCAACTTCACGCCACCGACAGGCGACATGCCTTCACTACTGAACATTGACGAGGCACGCACACTGTTCCATGAGTTCGGACACGCCACTCACGGATTCCTGACCAAATGCAAATATCCTTCTGTGAGCGGAACGAGCGTTGCACGCGACTTTGTCGAATTACCGTCACAAGTGCTTGAGCACTGGGCTGTCGAGCCAGAAGTGATGAAACAATTTGCCTTCCACTATAAGACAGGCGAAGTAATACCCGATTCACTCATCACAAAAATGCAGGCAGCGTCTTCATTCAACACAGGTTTTGAAACAACAGAATTGGTTGCAGCCTCTTTGCTGGATTTGGAATACCACATGCAGAACAACTACACTAACTTTGAGGCGAACGCCTTTGAGCAATCTGTCGCAGACAAACTGGGCCTGATACCGGAAATAGCTTTCCGTTACAGAGGAACATACTTCAACCATATCTTCTCCGGCGGCTATGCGGCAGGATACTACAGTTACCTGTGGGCCGAGGTACTGGATGCTGACGCTTTTGAAGCATATAAGGAGAGTGGCAATGTAATGAATGAGGAAATAGGCCGCAGGTTCCGTACCAACATTCTTGAGAAAGGCGGCGGCGAAGACCCAATGGAACTCTATCGTGCCTTCAGAGGAGCTGACCCGAACCCGGACGCATTGCTAAAAGGACGCGGATTGAAATAAACACACAAAAAAGGGCTTCACGCATGAAGTCCTTTTTTTGTTGGCATAACAAATTTATTTGACCCACATATAAAGTGTACTCAACGTAAATTTACTATCTTTGTAAATATATTCTCAGTTAAAGATGGATGACTTTATAGTATCTGCGCGGAAGTACCGCCCTCGTCATTTTGATGACGTGATAGGACAACAAGCTATCGCCAACACACTGAAACGGGCGATTGTTAATCACAAGTTAGCGGGAGCATATCTCTTTTGCGGTCCGCGGGGTGTCGGCAAAACAACTTGTGCCCGCATTTTTGCAAAGGCAATCAATTGCCTCAACCCAAAAGAAGACGGAGAGGCTTGCAACGAATGTGAAAGCTGCAAATCGTTTGACGACGGACGCAGCGTAAATGTTCAGGAACTCAATGCCGCCGCCAACAACTCCGTAGAAGATATTCGTGCTATTATTGACCAAGTGCGCATTCCGCCTCAACTGGGAAAATATAAGGTAATCATCCTTGACGAGGTACACATGCTCTCGCAAAGCGCCTCTAACGCATTGCTGAAAACACTGGAAGAACCGCCTTCGTATGTGATTTTCATTTTGGCTACAACTGAGAAACAAAAGATTATACCAACAATATTGAGCCGCTGCCAGATATTTGACTTCAACCGTATGGAAATAGAAAATATCCTTACGGAGCTCAAGATGGTGGCAGAGAAAGAAGGTATAGAATATGAAGATGCGGCATTGAATGTCATCGCACAAAAAGCGGACGGCGGCATGCGCGACTCCCTGTCTATCTTTGACCAGGTGACAAGTTTCTCGGGTGGAAAAATCACACATGAAAGTGTCCTTCGGTGTCTTAATGTCTTGGATTATGATTATTACTTCAAGATGACAGACTATGTCTTACAACACGATGTCACAAATGTAATGTTGTTGTTTAACGATGTCGTTACCAAAGGTTTTGACGGAGGTGTGTTTATCGCAGGTCTGGCCTCTCATCTGCGGGATGTGCTGGTCAGCAAACATCAAGAGACGATATCTTTGCTGGACGTTTCCAATGATGTACGCACCCGTTACAGCGAACAGGCACAAAAGTGTCCGGCATCATTTTTATACAAAGCCATCCGTCTATGTGACCGCTGTGGTAATGAATACAAGTTTTCGTACAACAAACGTCTTTCCGTGGAAATAACTTTGATAGAAATCACGCAAATAGACGTTGCGGATAATAGCGATGACGACAGCGCGGGGCTTCGCCCTGCAAAGAAGATAAAACCCATATTCAAAGAGACTAACAAAAACATAAAGACTGTATCCACGCCTTCTGCGCCAAGCCCCGCAACAAAGACGGCTACGCCAGAAGCTCCTGAAAAAACAGCGAAAGCTAACCCTGTCAAGAAAAGCATTAACGCCGGACAAATAGACCCGTCTTTAATCCTAAAGAAATTAGGGTCAATATCCATCAATGACGCATTGGACAACGCAACTAATCAATCTGCGCCACAACCGCCTCAGCCGGAAAAGACTGAAGACATTACCGACACAACCCATACCGATACCCCGACAGAAACCAAAGAAGAAATTGGAGACACGCCATTTACCGAAGCAGATTTAAACACACAATGGATACTGTTTGCAAGCAATCTTCCCCAAGAGCATAAAGATCTGCAAGGCAGAATGCAAGGTATGACACTCAGTTTGGAAAAAGATAATAAAGTTGCAATTAACGTCGGCAGCAAAGATATTATAGAATATATGAAGCCTATTATACCTCAAATTGAGGCATATCTTCAGAAAGCTCTCGGCAACCGCAACATCTCTGTCGGTTTTGCAATGCAGGAAGAGGAGCAACAAAAAGTGTTGTATAATCCGAATAAGCTCTTCAAGCAGATGCTAAAAGAAAATCCGGCTTTAGAAGCATTAAACAGTCAGTTAGGACTGCGTATAGACTGACAACAGCATGTGCTAATCAAGTCGTGTTGCCTTGAAGTGCAACACACTCTCTACTGTCATAGCCTCATCCTTTGCTGAAAGAAGATTAATAGTGTAATCCTTTCCGTTAGGCTCTACGTTAAGAATGATGTGACAGCCTTCGTATGTTGTTTTAGGAACATTGTTCATCCAATCTTTTCCTTTGTCCACTTCGCGACGCTCACGAGGCATAATTCCCGGACATATTACGCGCTCACCTGGATAAATGCTCTGATCGGAGAGACGAGCCATAACGGGGTCTACATTGTGAAGTTGATCCCATACACAACTGACATATACCTGTGACCGCAATGCCGCAACAAGCTTGGTCGGCATAGAGTAATGACCATGATGGTTGAGCTTAGCCACATGTGCATTGCCGCAAACATCAGCCATAAAATCTTCTATCTCCTTTTTAGTCCCGTCACTTTGTTTAAGTCTGTCGGAGAAATCTCCGGCAGTATAGAAGCGGAAATCGCCATATTGGAAAATCATACCGAGGCTCATACCGTTTTCGTTGAGCTTCTTAGGATGTTGGCTCGCTATATAATCCTTATAAATGTCAATGATTTTCCCGTCTGGACCGCATACACGACCGTTTGCGCTGATATTCCGGACAGTAAAATTCTTATATTTGTCAGGATGATGTATCAAAGCTATCTGATTAGTCTCTCCGAGCCGAAACTTTTCAATCTTCATACCTTGTCTCTGCATTTCAGCATAGAACTTCTTCATATGGGCAACCACTCTTGACCCGTCATCTACAAGAGGTATCGGATCATTGTAGTCAGGCCAGCAACGGTCTATTGCCTTGCCGAATGTCAGCCATTGGGCTGCCTGTGAAAAGCCGCTAAGATGGTATGGCGTCCCATTACGCTCGGTGACAGAAGCCGAAAATGTCTCACACCCGCCATGATCGCTATGGTAATGGGAAAGCATCATATAGTCCACCTTAGTCTTAGAAGGGTTGACTCTCTTTACATAACGACTAATCCACTCGCCAGCATGTAAATCAGGTGACGGAAGAATCGGTACAGCTTTACTACCTCTGCCTATGGCATTATGATCACCGCAGTCCAACAACATGGTTGTCCCATCCGGGAAAATGTAAAACATCGACTCCGACACACCTGTATAGATGAAATGTACTTGGAACTGTCCTTTTTTCCATCCCTTCCATGCTTTTCCTACGTTTTTATCTTGTCTGCCTATGGCGAAAGCCTTTTCCCAATCACCGAGCCACGCCAAACCCGCCACAGCGGCAGAAGTCTTGATAAAGTCTCTACGATCCATCATGAATTATGTAATTAGTATATATTAAATCATTGTACTAAGGTTCATAAACGAAATGATACTTTTGTCCGTTATGGTCAGCTGCGATATAATCCCATAAAGGTTTATGATCAACCGGCTTTATCCCAGGATCCTTGGGAGGGAAGAAGAATTCATATTCCTTGAGCTCTGCCTCAGCATGGTCTTCATGCAAGCGCATAACGACATATCCTATGTCGCCCCAGTTTGATAAAGATGGAACACAAAGCGTCGGAATGATACGTGTATTATGGAATTCGCGACGCACCCAATCGTCAATCCAACGATGCAGATGGCCATAAATATAGCCACAGCAAGGGGAATCCATCAGCATCCTCATCTTCAGGTTCACCGCATCTTTAATCGGATGGTGCAAACACACGAAGAAGGGTTTTTTGTAATTCTTTACCTCCTCTGTCAACCATTTGGTCTGCGCATCGCTGATGATGCCGGCATCATTCCATTTATGAGTATCCTCCGTCTCGTTTAACGAGTCTAAGATAATAAAGTCAGCGTGCGGTGTCTCTACTTTGAAGACCATATTGCCTGGGACGAGTGTCCGTGCAGCATATTGCGGAAACACTTCACTATAATTCTCACGACGGTCGTGATTACCTAATCCAAGCGTTAAATTGATACCGGCGTCTTCTATACGTTTAATATTCTCTTTCAAGAGCAAATAATTCTCTTTATAGCCGTAAAGATGCGCCAGGTCACCCAGTGCTATAATGTTCCGTGGGAGCGGATTCATCTTCAGGATGTCTTCAAACGCACGTCTCTGACGTATTGGTTCGGGACCACTGTCACGCGTGTGCAAGTCTGAAATAAATACTACCAGATTGTCATCAAACTTTGCTTTCTTTCGGGAAGCAAGACGTGGCATATCCATTTTCATCTCTTGCGGATTGGGCGTTGCTGCTTTCAGCATCAATCCTTGCGCACTAAGGGCGAGTATACTGCCCAGAAAATCTCTTCTTTTCATTCTGAAGGATTATTTGAATATTTTCTGATATAATAATCAATAGTTTCTGAAAGTCTTTGCTCAAAATCGGAAGTAACAATATTGTAAATATTTCTTCTCAAAGCAGTTGTGTCGCCTTCCATATACATAGATTGCCCATAGCGGTAAGGAAAAGCTCCAAAATTCAGTTTGAAGTCAGGCCTCACTTTATCACGAATACGGGCAACAAGTTCCTTCAAGGCTAAGGGATTGTCAGAACATATATTATACACACCACTGTGTCCGTCAACTGTAATCGCCGCCTTGATAGCCTTGGCACATTCACCGACATATAGATACGGCAGTTTCTGTTCTCCTGGAGTGAAATCCATTGACTCTTGCGTAAAGATGTTCTTGATAAGACTGGGAATAAGCCACTGATCCGACTCATGCGGGCCAAAGAGAGGGAAAAGACGGAACCAATACCATTCTATCTGATTTATCTCGCAAAACGCTCTCACAATATCCAATGCCGCAACCTTGGCAGCGGCATATGCAGACATAGGACAAACTGGATATGACTCGTCAATTTTGTTTTTAAAATTGCCATATTCTGCCTGAGAGCCGATACCTACATATTTCTTGCTACCCGCGGCGAGAGTTGCATCCAGCAATTCCTGTTGGAAGATAATATTGCCTATTTGCTTTTGCCATACAGAACGCTCCTTAGCCGTTACGCCATCCCAGGCGAGGTGATAGATTATGTCAGGCTGAAATGCGACAAGAGATTCTTTCCAGTTATCCGTATTATCCACCCATCTGACCTTGCTGACATAGTCATCTAATTTGGAAAGATTGGAAGAGGGTCTTTTCAGACACAGCACCTCATGTCCTTCATCGATGAGAACCTTGACCAAATAAGAGCCTACGAAGCCACTGGCACCAGTAACAAAAGCTTTCATAAACTTTTTGATGATAAATTACCACTTCTTCCAAGGCGCGTTGCCTTCAGCAAGAAGTTTCTCCAGCATATTTTTTTCACGGATATTATCCATGCACTGCCAATAACCAGTGTGGATATATGACATCAATTCGCCCTTTTCCGCAAGTTCAACAAGGGGTTGCTTTTCAAACACAGTATCATCATCTTTGAGATAGTCAAAAATAGCCGGTTCAAGTACCATATAACCAGCATTGATAGGTGTACCGTCATTGATATTCTTCTCACGGAATGACTTTACCGCATTGTCACCGCCAATATTGAGTACGCCTTTTTCCTGCGCCATCTTGACGGCTGTCAGCGTTGCGATTTTGCCGTGTGATTGATGAAAAGCAACGAGTTTGTTGATGTCTACATCGCACACACCGTCACCATAAGTCATCATAAAGGTTTCCTTGCCTACATACTCCTGTACCCGTTTGATACGCCCGCCAGTCATTGTATTGTAACCTGTATCCACTACGGTTACCTTCCAAGGCTCCAAGTGACTGTGATGCACTGTCATTTCGTTTCTGCCCTGACGGAAATCAAAACTGACGTCACTGTTGTGAAGGAAATAATTGGCAAACCATTCCTTGATATATTCCTGTTTATAGCCGGCGCAAATGATAAATTCATTATGGCCGTAAAAGGAATACTCTTTCATTATATGCCAAAGAATAGGCATACCGCCTATCTTAATCATTGGTTTGGGCATAAATGCCGATTCTTCTGAAATGCGTGTACCGAAACCTCCGGCAAGTAATACAACTTTCATATTTGATATATGTTTAATGGTGTGCTACCAGTTCTTTTCTACGGCAAGCAGTGTATTTTGCATCAGCATACTGATGGTCATCGGCCCCACTCCACCCGGGACGGGGGTTATGTGACTGCACAAGGGTGCCACATGCTCAAAGTCCACATCACCTTGCAGCCGGAACCCGCTTTTGCGCGTAGCATCGGGGACTCGCGTCGTGCCGACATCTATCACCGTGGCACCAGGTTTGACCATATCTGCAGTGACAAAAGCCGGACGGCCTATTGCGGCAATAAGTATATCTGCAGTACGGCATATTTCTTTCAGGTTCTCCGTATGACTGTGGCAGATTGTCACAGTACTGTCACCATATATTTTCTGTAGCATCAACTGCGCCATCGGCTTTCCTACGATATTACTTCTGCCTATTATAACACAGTGTTTTCCACTCGTCTGAATGTGATAGCGTTTCAGCAGTTCCATGATACCTTTTGGGGTCGCTGATATAAAACAGGGCAAACCTATCGCCATCCTTCCCACATTGACAGGGGTAAAACCGTCTACATCCTTACGGTAGTCAATGGCCTCTATTATTTTCTGTTCATCAATATGTCGGGGCAACGGCAACTGTACAATAAAGCCGTCTATAGAGTCATCGTTGTTGAGTTCAATGACTTTGTCTATCAGTTCCTGCTCTGTGACGTCAGCCTCGTATCTGATTAACGTCGATTGGAAGCCGCAAACTTCACACGCCTTGACTTTATTGGCAACATACGTTTCACTGCCACCATCATGGCCGACCAATATCGCCGCCAGATGCGGACGCCTTCCTCCGTCAGCAAGTATTTGTCTGACACGTTGCGCTATCTCTTCCTTGATAGTCGCCGCTGTCGCCGTTCCGTCAATAAGTATCATGTTCTTTCTTTATTTTGGCATGCCACCGGGCATATTACCTTGCATATTCTTCATCGCCGCAGAAAAACGTTTGTCACTCATCATCTTCATCATCTTGCGCGTCTGCTCAAATTGTTTGATGAGACGGTTCACTTCCTGCAGCGTTGTACCAGAGCCTTTGGCGATACGCATCTTGCGACTGGTGTTAATCATTGCAGGATTAGATCTCTCAAAAGGTGTCATGGAGTAGATGATAGCCTCCACACTCTTGAAAGCATTGTCATCAATGTCCATATCTTTGACAGCCTTACCCACGCCTGGTATCATCGCCGCCAATTCCTTGATATTGCCCATCTTTTTGATTTGATGAATCTGATTCAGGAAGTCATTGAAGTCAAACTTGTTCTTGGCGATGCGTTTCTGCAGCCTGCTGGCTTCTTTTTCGTCATATACAGCCTGCGCTCTCTCCACAAGACTGACCACATCGCCCATACCGAGTATGCGGTTTGCCATGCGGTCGGGGTAGAATACATCCAACGCCTCCATCTTCTCACCCGTACCGATAAACTTAATCGGCTTATCCACAACAGTGCGTATGGAGAGCGCTGCTCCGCCTCGGGTATCACCGTCAAGCTTTGTCAGGACAATGCCGCTGAAATCCAGACGGTCATTAAACTCCTTAGCCGTATTGACTGCATCCTGACCCGTCATGGAGTCAACGACAAACAGCGTCTCATCAGGATGAAGGGCCTCCTTCAAAGCGGAAATCTCATTCATCATCTGCTCGTCAACAGCAAGACGACCGGCAGTATCTATAATGACAAGGTTGTAATCCTTCTGCTTGGCCTCTTTAACGGCATTTTTGGCTATTTCAACAGGATTCATGTTCCCCGGCTCGGTGTATACTGGAACACCGACACTCTCGCCCACAACCTGTAATTGGTTGATAGCAGCAGGACGATACACGTCACAAGCCACCAAGAGCGGATTGCGATGCTTCTGCGTCTTTTGCCAGTTTGCAAGTTTGCCGCTGAAGGTCGTCTTACCCGAACCTTGCAGACCGCTCATCAAGATAACAGCAGGCCTGTTTTCTAATTTAAGATCAGCCGCAGTGCTACCCATGAGCTCCACCAACTCATCGTGGACAATCTTAACAAGCAACTGCCCTGGCTTGACGGCCGTGAGGACGTTTTGTCCCATCGCCTTTTCTTTAACCCTGTCTGTAAATGATTTTGCAACTTTATAGTTGACATCGGCGTCTAACAATGCGCGACGGATGTCTTTCAGCGTTTCCGCTACATTAATGTCGGTGATTTTACCTTCACCTTTTAATATCTTAAACGAACGTTCAAGCCTGTCGGATAGGTTTTCAAACATAATTATTTTCTTTATTTAAATGCAAAGATAAATAAAAATACTGAAAACGACTTGATGTATTCCTATGAATGAATCTGATATGGTGACTGACCATTATGCGACTATCAGTATGATTTACGGCGCAGATGTATGTTTTGTCACGACAAATGCGTAATTTTACAATTGCAATCCATATGTATATAAGAGTATTTCATTATGCGATGCATGAAACAACGTAAATTATTGGGGCTGTTTGCCGCCATCATCATAGGTATCTGTGCCATGACCTCATGTACCGGCAAAGGCATGAATCCGCCGGCATCGGCCGACACGACAGTAT
Organism: uncultured Bacteroidales bacterium; assembly: GCA_902766625.1. Lineage (GTDB taxonomy): Bacteria > Bacteroidota > Bacteroidia > Bacteroidales > Bacteroidaceae > UBA6382. The sequence continues at coordinate 13,066 of CACXEH010000102.1, forward strand.
ACATCCCACAGGCGCCCGACTATGCCGACACGACGATGTGGATAACCATGGACATGGACACGGAATGTACAGGGGCAGATATTTTCTATGTCGTCTCGACTTGGGAAAAAGACTGGACAACGGATGACGGACACCTCTGCCACTATGCCGATGTATGGAATCCCGGGCACCGCCAACGAATGGCGACGGAAATCAACCGCATAGCCAGCTATATGGCTCCGGGAAACCGATTTTATGCACCTTACTACCGGCATACCACTATCGACGCATGGGTAACTCAGAATGAAGACACTATCCAGCAGCGCACTCGTCTGGCCATGGCCGACGTATGTGATGCCTTTGATCGCTTTCAGGCACAGCGCGACACTCTGCGCCCGTTTATAATCGCTGGATTCAGTCAAGGTGGCATGGCTGTTGTAGAACTGTTGAAGCACATGAGTGACGCGACATACAGCCAGATGGCTGCAGCCTATGTTTTGGGCTATAAAGTGACCGATGACGACATGGCGCAGTGCAGTCACATTCTCCCTGCCAAAGGTGAAAAGGACACGGGAGTCACCATCTGTTACAACACAGTGAAAGATGTGAAATATGTCAAGCCCCTTATCGCCAGCTCGTCCATATGTATCAACCCCGTAAACTGGTACACCGATGCCACACCGGCCAGACTGCATGACACCATCACCATTACCTTGTCGCCAAAGCATCACGTTCTCGTGGCCACAGGCTACAGCGCATCAGAGTACAAGCCTTACCGCGGCATCATCAACGTGGGCGATATCCACAGCTGCGAGCCATGGCTTTACAGCGAATGTCTGCAGAAGAACATCAATGTGAGAGCCCGCGAGTGGCGGAAGGGAGTCGGCCGCTACAGGCTTTCTGATTAGCATTATACTGGAAGAAACAAACAAACCGTCACGACACTTTTTTCATTCCATCCCACAGAACGTAAGTTCCGAACAATGGAACATACATTCCATCCTGTAGAATTTACGTTCCACCCGATGGAACGAAAATCGTATCGGCAGAAAAAGCGACATTTCTACCCTATACTAAAAAGGAATTTCAGCAAAGGGAAGAAAAAACGATTATATCACGGCACAAAAATAATTGAGACGCCACTGTCGCAGCGTCTCAATATACAATTGCTTTCTTGTCGGAAGGCTTTTTTTACTTAGAGCATTGCGGACACCAAGGCTTGAGCTGCTTGAAAAAGTCATTGCCTTTATCGTCCACCAGAATGAAGGCAGGGAAGTCCTCAACAACAATTTTCCATATTGCCTCCATACCCAGCTCTGGATATTCAACACATTCAATGCTCTTAATAGAACTCTGTGACAATACCGCTGCCACACCGCCGATAGTGCCGAGATAAAAACCGCCATGCTTCTTGCAGGCATCAGTAACCTGCTGAGTGCGGTTGCCCTTGGCAATCATCACGAGACTTGCCCCATTGTCCTGGAACTCATCCACATATGGATCCATACGGTTTGCCGTGGTCGGTCCCATAGAACCGCAAGGATAACCCTCGGGGGTCTTTGCAGGACCGGCATACAGAATAGGATGATTCTTGAAATAATCAGGCATACCCTCTCCGGCATCCAGACGGGCCTTCAGCTTGGCATGGGCGATATCGCGTGCCACAATAATGGTACCCTTCAGGTTGACACGTGTGCTGACAGGATATTTTGTCAATTCGGCACGGACAGCGTCTATGCCTTTGTCCAAATCTATCTCTATACCTTTAGGACCCTCACCGGGATTGCGCAATGCCTCAGGGATAAGTTCTGTAGGGTTATCATCCATCTTCTCAATCCAGATACCGTCCTCATTGATTTTTGCCTTAATATTGCGGTCTGCCGAACAACTGACACCCATACCGATAGGGCAACTGGCGCCATGACGGGGCAGACGAATGACACGGATGTCGTGAGCAAGATATTTGCCTCCAAATTGTGCGCCAAGGCCTATCTTCTGCGCTTCCTTCAACAATTTCTCTTCCAAATCAATGTCACGGAAGGCGCGGCCTGTCTCGTCACCCGTTGTCGGCAGACTGTCATAATACTTGATGGAGGCCAGTTTAACCGTCAGCAGATTCTTCTCTGCGCTTGTGCCACCTATGACAAATGCAATATGATAAGGAGGACAAGCCGCTGTGCCCAGATGCTTCATCTCCTCAACAAGGAACGGCAATAAAGTGCCCTCGTTTTGTATTGTGGCCTTGGTCATGGGATAGAAATATGTCTTATTGGCAGAGCCGCCTCCCTTTGCCACCATGACGAAGCGGTACTCAGCACCTTCAACAGCCTCGATATCAATCTGCGCAGGCAGGTTGCACCTTGTATTGACTTCGTCATACATATTCATGGGAGCGTTCTGGGAATAACGGAGATTGTCTTGCGTATAAGTATTGAATACGCCTCTGCTCAAAGCCTCTTCATCCTCAAAACCTGTCCAGACCTGCTGTCCTTTTTCGCCGTGAATAATGGCTGTGCCCGTATCCTGACAGAACGGAAGGATGCCTTTGACAGCAGTTTCGGCATTGCGCAGAAATTGCAATGCAACATATTTGTCGTTCTCGCTTGCCTCTGGGTCATGGAGTATTTTTGCCACCTGGAGATTGTGCTCGCGGCGCAACATAAACTCAACATCATGGAAGCACTGCTGCGACAGCAGAGTCAAAGCCTCCTTACTAACCTTGAGGATTTTCTTACCCTCAAACTCACCGACACTGACGCCCTCCTTAGTCAGGAGACGATACTCGGTCTTGTCTTCGCCAAGTTGAAACATTGGCGCATACTTAAATTCCGGATTTGCCATATCTTTAGTTTATATATTTAAAATATCAATTTTCAAAATCAATTTCATGGTCAAGCATGGAAGCAAAATCAGCCAACACGTCAGGCTCGACATCCCCCATGGCATATTCTTTTTCAGCATCCTTACGGATTTCGGCAATCCACGCCCTGCGTGCAGAAACATAATCCTCGTGAATTCGCTCACATAATTCATCCGTCAGTTCATTGCTGCCGTAATAGTCCAAAATCATCCTGTATGTCCACGACCAGCGGTATTCCGCATAATGTTCATTGATGTCACTGAAACGCTCGAGCACATCTTGGATATTATCTATAGCACCATCCTTGATGTCATTTAACAAACGTTTCGCTTCGCTTTCCGGCAAGAGGAGTCCTGACAAGTCTATCCATCTTCCCGTGCCGACACTACAGGCCGGCTGACTGCAATAACCATCCTTCAAAGCCCTTTTCAACACTGCACCCATATAAACCCGCAAAGCAATGTCATAATATTTCAATCCTTTGCGTAATGAAGATGCATTGATGACATATTCGTGGAAATTGTATGTTGACACATTGTCACCAGAAGCCTGACGCAACTGTTCCAAGATTTTCTTGCCTTCAATAATCTCGCCAACGGTAAAAGGCGACAGCCAATCAAAATTGATGATAGACTTTCTGGAATGAGGCGCCCGCCTGTCACGCTTGGGCCATTTTTTGATATCACGATAGAGGCCCACAGTCGTTATGTTACGTCCCGGCACCAAATAGCAGTTGTCATTATACGAAATCAGATATGAGAAAGGCAAATTACGGGTATCCGGATGGTGCATCAACTTACCGAAACATACAGAGAAGGCACCTATCGTAGCCGGCATTAGTATATAGGCACCACTTGCCGTCTTGGAGCCCCGCTCCAAAGTACCAAAATGCATCGGGCCCATCTTATACGCATGATTTGAGAAATTTGTGCAAGAACCTGCGTTGTAGAAAGAAAATTCTCCGCCTATAAGCAAACTTGACTTGTGGTGACTTGTTGAGAACGGACCGCAAAATGTTGCACATGCCTCACCATTTGCCATGTAGCTGTTAGCAAAGAAAACACTCGACTCGGCAGTAAAACCGTTTGTAATCTGACAAGCTTCCCCGACGAAACAATTTTGCATCTTCACAGAATTGTTAATATCACATCCGTCACAGATGATGCTATTCTCACAGATAACACCCGTGCCGATATAAACCGGAGCATCCTTGGAACTCATTATTGTGCATTCTGACAATCGCGAAACACCATTGATTTCGCAATCTCCCTTGATGACGGCATTAATGATGGCTTTGGTATTAATTATTCTCACATTGTTGCCTATAATACCTCGTTTAACGTGTGTTGACTGCAATTCAACTTTAATCAAGTGTTGGATGCGATTCCAAAAGATTGTATCTGATGCATGTTTCATCATAAACGCTGCCATCTGCGAGTTTAATGCACAGAAGAGAGTGACATTACCCTTGCCCATCTCATTAAGGACAGAAATCGTGGAACCCTCGCCGTAAGTGGCATTATCGGTTGTCTCAAGTGTACATATATTTGATATGTAACAGTCGTCGCCGATGACATAGTTGTTGATAAAATTTCCGACCTTTTCAATCAGGCAGTCATTGCCAACAGAAGTATTGCGAAGCGTAGCGTCATTAATACCGGAATGTTTCATAAATCCGAGGCTGACTTCTACTTGCTTGTCAAATTTACCCAAGATGATGTCACCATAGAAGACCACACGATGGAAATTGTAGGGCGAAAAATCTTGCGCAACCATAACACGTTGCCAGTCCTCAGCCCAGCAACCGTTTTTTTCCAGTGTGTCAATCTCTACCTGTGTCAGATGCCTATAACTATTCATAATCTTGGTATAAGAAGTCATTGTATGGGTATTTCTGCACATGCAATTGGCGCACACGCTGATATAAAACCTTGCGCATCTGTTCAATATTGGTCTTTTGCTTTGCCGAGACAAACACGCAGTCGTTATTCAACTTAGCCATCCAGGTCTCTTCCATTTCCTCTAAAGTCCAGTTCTCTCTCGTGCGCTGCGTCAAGTCATCCGCGTCTTTTTGGACATAGGTATACGCGTCTATCTTATTAAAAATAATCATGCTCGGTTTTGAGCCTGCGCCTATATCTGCCAGTGTCTTCTCCACAACCTGCAGTTGTTCTTCGAAGTCTGGATGCGAGATATCCACCACATGCAACAACAAATCAGCCTCGCGCACCTCATCTAACGTGCTTTTAAAGGAGTCAACCAAATCCGTTGGCAGTTTGCGTATAAATCCGACAGTATCACTAAGCAAGAACGGCAGGTTGTCGATAGTCATCTTACGCACAGTCGTATCAAGCGTTGCAAATAGTTTGTTTTCTGCAAACACGTCACTCTTTGCCAGAAGATTCATCAACGTGGATTTGCCCACGTTGGTATAGCCTACAAGTGCCACACGGATAAGCCTCCCTCTGTTCTGGCGCTGTGTTGTCTTTTGTTTGTCTATTTCTGCCAAACGTTGCTTGAGCAAGGTAATGCGGTGCAAGATAATACGCCTGTCCATTTCCAACTGTGTCTCACCCGGACCACGCAATCCCACGCTTCCCTTTCCTCCACCCGAACCGGAGCCGCCACCCTGCCGTTCCAAGTGAGTCCACAAACGTTGCAGACGAGGCAGCATATAGCGGTATTGGGCCAGTTCAACCTGCGTCTTCGCATTAGCCGTCTGCGCCCTCATCGCAAAGATATCCAGTATCAGAGTCGTGCGGTCAAGTATTTTTACCTTTAGTTCTGCTTCAATATTGCGTATCTGTTTGGCAGAAAGTTCGTCATCAAATATAACCATTCCGATTTCACGCTCTGCCTCTTCCTCAGCCTTGATGAAGTCTCTTATTTCTTCCAATTTGCCTTTTCCCACATATGTCGTCTGGCTCGGCCCGTTGACCTTCTGCGTAAAACGCTTAACAGTCACAGCTCCAGCAGTATCGGCGAGGAATTCCAATTCATCAAGATACTCTTTGGTCTTAGCCTCGTTCTGCTCTTGGGTAATCAGTCCAACAAGAATGGCAGTCTCCGCTTTTACTTCAGAAATAACGAACTCTTTCATTTAAACGTAATCCTGTAAAGCCTTTTCTGCACCTGAATAATCAAATTGTTCTTATCATAAAACGCGCAGTCTTCCATCTCGTGAGGAATCTCTTTCTGAAGATTAATGGCATTGCGCATAACACGGTTTTTCAAATCCCAGATGTATAGTACCGACGGATTGCTTTTACTACCGACACCCCAAGGCAGATAGAGCAGGTTGTCACGGATAAACATACCTTGAATTACAGGTTGCCAATCGGGTTTCTTGTAGTAATCTTCCATGAAATACCTTTCAAGGACATCTTCATCTCTCAATATTACGATGCTGTCTTGCGGTCCGTTGTATGCGGGTAATCTGAATTTAACAATCTGGTGGCGGTTACCGCTTTTCTCCTTTGAATTGCTCAATCCGTACAACATGCCATTCTCCACATCCACGCACCACTGGGTCGTGTGCAGTGTCGTTAAAGTCCGGTCATCAAAGCTGATGGTCTGCACACATTCCGACGTCATCTTGACAGGGTCCACATGTTCAACAAAAAGGACTTGCTGCATACCCTTGCCATAGTTGCTTGCGTTGCAACGAGTAACGTATACCAACGGCAGTTTATCTCCCTTGTTCAGAAACTGCTTACTGAAGCTCGCCACGTTTGCATGGTTGGCCGTTTTCGGCTGGTCGTCAAAGGAGCCTAACTTGAAACGTCCTATCTTTTTGATTGTCTTGCCGTTCGTCTTATACATTGTCGCCATACCGCAATGCTGCAGGCTTAAAAGGTATTTTTTATAAATCTCCATACCCTGAAAGCTGGACTTGAAACTCGTATCCAGATAACCTATTTGCGTCACCTTTAATGTATTGGTCTTACCTATGGGTAAACCTTCATACGTTACAGTCTGCTGGGCGAACACCACAACCGGCAGAAGCAGAAAAATAAAGAGTAGTCTGTTCATTCTTATCATTTATTTAACTTGGATAACTAAATACTTACTGACACTCCAGAAAACATCCGGATTTTTGATATATAGCGTATATTGTTTTTGTGCATCACGTTCCAAAACATACGAGTCTGCCGGATGTGAAGTCAGCAGAGAAGCACTCTTGGAATAGAGTTTAATTGATTTCACCACACGGGTGTCTATTTTCGTAAAATAGTCTTTGTTGAAGTCAGAATCCCTCAGTACCTGGCTGCTCTTTACGATACCCTGTTCTTTCAGTTCCTTCTTCGTGCCGAACACATACCATGCAGTGTGCAATTCTCTGTCCTGACGGTTTACCGACTGCGTTTTCTGTTCGTTGGATGCAGTAAGTTCTGCCACGTTTGTATTCAAGTCCTTAATCGTCTTGGTTTGCTCTTCAATTTGTATGTCTTTGGCCTTCAGCTGCGCTTCCAATTCTTGAATCTGCTTTTCTTTTTCTTCCATCTGACGGGACAATTCATCTATTGTCGATTTGAGTTTGTCTGCATTGATGGAGCTTGTCTTTAATTGCTGCTGCAAGCGTGCTATGCGCTCTCTATTGAGTTGCATAGTGCGTTGGATGAATGTAATATTCTCCATGATGTCTTCTTTTGCCATCTTTTCGGAACCGGGCGCACTCAGGTTGACCCGACCTTGAGCCAGGTTAATCTCGCGGAACCCCTCTTGGATATCATTAAAAGTTCCCATGATATCGTTGAGTTCAGCATCCTTTTGGTTGATGACTTGCATCAGGGAGTCACGTACAACATCTGCACGTTTCTCCTGCTGTTTCAGTCCGTCGGTGCATGCAGTCACTGCTATTACACTTATTAATATCAAAACAATTTTCTTCATCTTTCGCAATATTTTTTTCATATCCTTTATCTCTGTATTTGTAACCTCTGAATTTATTTTTCCGGCTTACCTGCCAGAACAATAACAAATTCTCCGCGCGGCTCATGTGCCGTAAAGTGAGCAATGGCTTCCGCCAGCGTACCCCTTACACACTCTTCGTGTATTTTGGAGATTTCACGACATACCGCCACGTGTCTGTCCGTACCCATAACCTCTGCCAGCTGTGTCAGCGCTTTCACGATGCGATATGGCGACTCATAGAAAGCCATCGTCCGCGTCTCTTCACTTAGGGCGGCTATGCGCGATATCCGTCCTTTTTTCTGCGGCAGGAAACCTTCAAACACGAACCTGTCGCAAGGTATGCCCGACGCGACCAACGCCGGTATGACAGCCGTAGCACCCGGCAGGCACTGCACGTCTATACCCAGTCTGACACATTCCCTCACAATGAGGAAACCCGGGTCACTGATACCCGGCGTCCCCGCGTCGCTTATCAGCGCTACCGTCTCGCCACCGCGCAAGCGGTTGGCTACACTTTCCAATTTGCCATGCTCATTATATTTATGATATGATTCCAACTGATTATGGATATCATAGTGGTTGAGCAGCACTCTGGATGTCCTGGTGTCTTCCGCCAGGATTAAATCAGCCTCCTTGAGCACTCTCAGTGCCCGGAGGGTAATATCTTCCAGATTTCCAACCGGAGTGGGTACAATATATAACATAAGTACGCAAAGTTACGAATAAATATTGACCTGTTAAAATCAATGCCTACATTTCGTCAAACTACAATATTTTATTACCTTTGCCGAAACTAAATGCTATACGTTTTTTTGTATGTTAGAGAAAGAAATAACATTTGATCGTTTTGTGCGCGGTCTTCTCGTCTTACTTGGAATAGGACTTGCCATTGCCGTCATCAGTTATCTTAACAAGGTTCTTGTGCCTTTTTTCGTTGCATGGTTTTTAGCATACCTGCTGTTTCCCGTCGTAAAGTTTTTTCAGGACAAACTGCATTTTCACTACCGCATTCTGGCAATTGTCGCAACCCTTGTCGTCATCACCGGACTCGTCTACGGACTGGTTGCTGTCTGCATGCCTTCCGTCAATCACGAAATTGAACAGTTTAAGGAAGTAGTCACACGATTTGTCAAGAATGGTGCCGCCGACAACGAAAGCATACCCCAGCAAGTGCAGCAATTTGTCGAGAAAAACGCTCACAAACTACAACTGGAACAGTACCTGAACCAAGAAAACATCATCAAGGCAGTCAAAGAGGTCGCACCGAGAATATGGAATGTCATTTACCAGACGGCCAACATCATACTGACCATCATCGGGTCTTTGATAGGATTACTCTATTTCTTTTTCATCCTGGTGGATTACGAGAAACTGTACAACGGCTTCATCCAGGCCATACCAGACAAGCAACGCGGATTTGTCGCCAGCCTGCTGGGCGATTTGAGTAAAGGCATGAACAGCTACTTCCGCGGGCAAGCCCTGATAAGCCTCTGCGTCGGTATCCTCTTCTGCATCGGATTCATGATTATCGGTCTGCCGTTGGCTATTCCTCTCGGCATCGCCATAGGCATAATGAGCCTTGTACCCTACCTGCACGCTTTGGGACTTATCCCAGCCGTCTTGCTGAGCCTGATGAAAGCAGTGGATACCGGTGGAAACTTCTGGCTGATACTAACCATGACATTGGCAGTCTTCCTCATCGTGCAAGCCATTCAGGATCTTGTACTCACACCAAAGATAATGGGCAAGGCCATGTCGCTGCCACCCTTCCTCATTCTGCTCTCATTGTCTATCTGGGGCTATCTCTTAGGAATTATCGGCATGATTGTCGCCTTGCCAATAACCACGTTAATCATCTCATATTACAAGCGTTATGTGGTAAAAGAAATAAAAAAAGAAACAACTGACATAAAAAAAGATTAAAAATTATTTGGGTTATTTAATCAAAAGCAGTACTTTTGTACCCGCAAACGAAAAAACAAGGTCGATCCGCTAGCTCAGCTGGTAGAGCACAACACTTTTAATGTTGGGGTCTTGGGTTCGAGCCCCAAGCGGATCACTTGAAGAAGGAACTCTCATGAGTTCCTTTATTTTTTTCTGCAAACTTTTAACCCATAACGCTTTGCGATAAGCATCCTTCGGCGCGCGGATGGCGCATGAAGCTCACGCTGCCCGTCGATGATCCATTCTGGAACGAGCATCATCCTGGCGACCGCTGGAACTGCAAATGCTCTCTGGAGGCTACCGATGAGCCTGTAGTGCGTCCCGCTGACTTGGAGCCTACACATCCACAACGCGGACTTGAAAACAATCCGGGCAAAGACGGACATACGTTCTCTGACAAACACCCGTATTTCCCCAGCGATTGCAACCGTTGTTTCGCTAACCGAGGATTGAAGAATAAACTCAAAGGTTTATTCCTAAATCAAGAGAAGAATTGCTATAGTTGCCCTCTCATCGATAACAAGATGAAGAAAGCAGCAGATAAAGTAAATTGGCTCTTCAACATCAGAAAGAAGCGAGCCATCAAGCAGGCTCAGCAGCTCGCCAACGAGCAACGCCGCAAGTTCTTAGTGCTCAACTTCAAGGGCAAACCAACTGTCGTTTCCATGAAGCAGATTAAGTTCTGGATAAGCACCAAGCAGGTGAACAAAGATGCTGACTACTTCCGCGAAATGGCACTCTTCACAGCCATGCCTAAGTAATGCCTATGGATGCCAGGAACATAGAAAAACTGGTTATGAAAGCCAAAGATGACATCATCAAGGAAGTCCACGACCGACTGCCTCGAAAGGTCGGGGTGGTGGCAGTAAACCACTTCAAGCAGAACTTCCGGGATGGGGTCGAGGATCCTTTGCCGTATGCCGATACTATCGGCTGTTTTTCTCCGGCATCTTTTCCGTTCCAAAGGATGGAATGTAAATTCCATTGGGCAGAATATAAGTTCCACGGGATGGAACATACATTCCATCCCGTGGAACTGAAAACTTACAGCGACATTACCGCGCAATATTCCGCAGTAAAGGACGTTTTATCACAGGAGAGACACCCTCCAGCGTTTACTTGAATCTAATCCATCTTGCCATTTCCTTGAATGACGGCTTCTTGCCATACATCAAAATGCCGACACGGTAAATCTTCGCACTCAGCCATATCACGAGAATGGCTGTGGCATAAAGCAGCACCAAGGAAAGGATAAGTTGCCATACAGGCACGCTGAAAGGCAGACGCACCATCATGACGATGGGTGATGTCAGCGGGAAATAAGAGCACCACAGTGCCAAGGGACCGTCAGGATTCTCAATGCTGAACATGCCGGCATACAGTGCGAAAATCATGAGGATAACAATGGGCATCATAAACTGCGACGAGTCGGCCTGCTCGTTGATGGACGCACCTATCGCCGCAAAGAATGAGGCATACAGCAGATAACCGCCAATGAAATACAAGACGAACATAATGCTTATCTGCAACAGATTCATACCTTGAATAATCTGCAGGAACTCAGGCGTCTGCGCGTCGGGGATAGTCACGCCCTGCACACCTCCGGCCATAGCAGCAGCCTGAGACGGGTCGATATCGGATGACAATACGCCGGAAAGAGCCACCATGCCTATGGCTATCAATACACCCCATATAAGAAATTGGAACAAGCCGACGAGAGCCACGCCGATAATCTTTCCCATCATCATCTGGAACGGTTTGACGGAAGAGACCATAATCTCCATGATGCGATTGGTCTTTTCCTCCATCACGCCCTGCATGACCATACTGCCATAGGACAAGACAAACATATAAATAAGCAGGGTAAACAACATGCCGACTAGTCCGGCTATCTTGAAATCTGACATTTTCTCACCGCCGTCATCGGTCCACTTGACTGTGCGAACTTCATAGCGGACATCGCTCTCGGCTATAATCCTGTCAATATCAGGAATGCCATACGATGCCATGCGCTCATTGCGGATATTGTCGCGGACGACGCTGTTGAAATAGCGGGTTATCTCCACAGGAACTTCCTTACGGGAATAGATAGTGGCACCCAATGAGTCCTGTGACAAATCTTTGCTGATGACTATAACTGCCGTATAAGGACTGTCTTCGCTGCGGAGTTCCTCAGCGAATTTTTTCTCCGGCATGAAATGTATTTTGCCGGTGTCCTTCAGGAGCGGCGCATATTTGCCCGTGTGGTCTATCAGGGCAACGTTGAATTTCTCATCGTTATCCATTGTGGACAACAGGACGGGAACGGTTATGACACCGACAAACAAGATTGGCATCAATATGGTCAGTAAAATAAATGACTTCTTACGGACGCGTGTCATAAACTCACGCTCAATAACGATAAATATTTTGTTCATAGCCGTACTCTACCTTTAGGGTTATCTAATTTCGTCATTACCAACTACACGGAGGAACACCTCATTCATACTCGGCATACGCTCGGCAAAGCTAAGAATCTCAACTTGTCCGGCCAGGCGGGAAACAAACTGGCTGTTGGTTTCCTCGGCAGGTTTGCGCACAATGAGATTAAGTTTCTGACCTTTTTGTTCCTGAGAAATCACCTCAACATCACTCAAAACAGCGTCGGAAGGAATTGTGAGATTATAAGTGTTATCCTTATAACGGTTTTTGATGTCATCCACTTCGCCACACAGCACGACCTTGGAATGGTTTATCAAGGCTATATTATCGCAAATCTCCTCTACGGATGCCATGTTATGGGTTGAAAACAATATGGTACTTCCCTGGTTGCGCAATTTGAGCATCTCCCTCTTAAGCAGTTCCACGTTCTCGGGGTCGAAACCGCTGAACGGCTCGTCAAAAATGAGCAACTGAGGGCGATGAAGGATGGTGATAATAAACTGTATCTTTTGCTGCATACCCTTGGAGAGTTCCTCCAGTTTGCGATTCCACCACGGCATGATATCAAATTTCTCAAACCACTCCGTGAGTCTCTTCTTGGCCTCGATTGCCGACAGGCCTTTCAAACGTGCCAGATAGATGGCCTGTTCTCCCACTTTCATTTTTTTATACAGGCCACGTTCCTCCGGCAGATAACCTATATTATAAACATCCTGTTCACACAGCGGATGTCCGTCAAACATCACCGTGCCTGAATCTGCCATCGTGATATGGTTGACTATTCTTATCAGCGTAGTCTTACCGGCACCATTACGTCCGAGAAGGCCAAACACTTTACCTCGGGGTATATCCATGCTGACGTTGTCCAACGCGACATGATTGGAAAAACGCTTGCAGACATTAGAAATCTCCAAAAAATTATCCATAATAACACTAGTTCTAATTATTTCTTATTCATAGCGACACATGTGGAACAGCTCCTTCAGCATCTGATCACATTTCTGCCGGGTAGTACCGGCAAAGGACTGACGGATTTTACCATCCTTGTCCACCAGAATCATTGTCGGAAACTCCTTTATGTTAAGTTGTTTGATATATGTCTTGGCGGAAGTAACATTGATCTCTGCCTGGGGGCATATCTTCTTCCACATCTCCAGTTCAGCTGTCTCGCACTCAGACAGCCGGCCTTTCTTCAGGACAAAGACAGAAGGCTTGCCTTTGATGCCTGCGTCATCGAGAGAAAAAGGAAATTCCTTTGAGTTAGTAATCTGATTAAACGCCGCCGGACCTTTAACGATTTTGGCGTTATCCTCCGTGCCGGCCAGCTGTTTCAAAAGAGCGGCATCCTTCACCTTAAACTCCGGTATGGCGTAGAAACGGTCTGCATCAGGCAGTTCTGCCGGAGTATTTATTGTCATAATCTTCTTGCCGCCTGCCTTATGGCATTGCATGAGTTGATATTCCACACTTTGCGGACATTCTTTATAGAAATCGCCATTTATATAATAGACGGGCTCTATGTCCTGCGCCTTCTGCATCTCACTCGCCTCATGGGCAGACTTCTGCGCCACATAGGCCATCTGAGGCGTTATGCTCTCAGGATGATAAGGATTGCCCAGTACACTTTTACCCGTCAGGTACTCACACCAAGTACAGGCTGCGACATATCTGCCATAAGCTTTTTCCAAGTGAAAACCGTCGCGGGTAAGCGAATCGCCAAGAATGGCACGCGCGCGCTGTATGCTCACTGCACATGGGATAATGTCAGAAATATCCACCTTGCGCGTCTCAGAATAAACCGTATTAAGTATTGACTGATACATCACAAACTGGCGATTCTGGTAATATTCCTTAAAACCTATACGGGTGCTCTCTTTGGAAAATGCCCATGTCTCATGATAAGCAAAACGGAAAGGCTTGTGGGCAGTAGTCTTCACATAATTCATCAATTCGCTCAAATGGGAAAAACTTGGCGGATAGCCACTGTAAGGACTGGCCTGCTGGACTGTGATGACATCCCATTCGTCGTCCTGGATAATCTCCTTTAAAGTCACCTTATTCTTGGTTATCTTAACACCGCCTACGACTTTTCTGTAAGAGTAATCTGTCTTGCCATTATACGTATTCTCCCAATGGCGGTCAATGGTACAGCCACCAATATAAGCGTTACCTATAACCAAACTGTCGCCTTGGGCATGAGCCAGTTCATATAAATTCTGCTCAATGGCATCAACTGAAAAACTATTGCCTATAGCCAAGACCTTGAGTACCTTCTGGGCTGGCAAAGAAACAACACAGACAATAAACAATAAGACAGTAATTAAACTTTTCATATTTCGCATTTTACAACAATTCAGGTAACTGATAAAGGCGCGTGCCGTTGCTCCCTTTTACAAGTATCAAAAACCCTTCAACGGGAGACGCTTTAAGTGCATCCTTTACCTCTTCAACATTTTTAAAACATTTGTATGAGGATTTTGCTTTCTGGAAATTTTCTCCGACAAGCCACACTTGCTCCAAATCCTCCTGTCGCTCAAGCATTGAGATAATCTTCTGATGCTCCTCTTCAGAGACCGCGCCCAGTTCGCGCATATCGCCCAAGATGACCATTTTATGTTCTCCTTTCATCTGGGAAAAATTGGCGATAGCCGCCGACATACTTGACGGATTGGCATTATAGGCATCCACAATCAGGCGGTTCTTCTGCGTGATACGCAACTCCGAACGGTCGTTTTTAGGTATATATCCCGCCACGGCCTCTGAAATGTCTTTTTCGGTAACTCCGTAACGTATACCTACACAGGCCGCCGCCAGAACATTTTGCAAATTATAAGCACCTATCAAATGGGTCTCAACTTTATGCCATATGCCTGAGGACCCTTTACGCCATCTCAAAGTCAAAAAAGGATTGCATGCCATTACCTCGCCTTCCACCATCTTGTCTGCAGAGTCAGGTCTACCATAACGCAAAGTCACCAGACCATGAGCAATGTCTGACAGATAAGGGTTGTCAGCATCAAGAAAGATAAAACTGTCATTCTTGCTGCGCAGGTAGTCGTACAATTCCCCTTTAGTTTTAACAACTCCCTCAAAGGAGCCAAAGCCTTCCAAGTGTGCACGGCCCACGTTTGTAATCAACCCGCAGTCAGGATCAACAATATTGGCAAGGAACGCTATCTCCCCAGGATGATTGGCGCCTGTTTCAATGACGGCAATCTGATGAAAAAGAGGCTTTAGGCGCAATAACGTCTTTGGAACACCGATATGATTATTGAGATTTCCTTCAGTATAAAGTACATTATATTTCTTTGAAAGTACCGTGGCAATGAGTTCTTTTGTAGTTGTTTTACCATTCGTTCCGGTCACCTCGATGACAGGACCGCGAAACTGCTCCCGATGAAAATGCGCCAACTCCTGTAATGTACTTAACACATCCGGAACAACAATATAACGCTCATCACCTTCAGGTACCACGTCAGGTTCATCAACAATCGCATATGCAGACCCCTGTTCCAAAGCTTTGCCTGCATAGAGGTTGCCATCAAAATTAGCTCCTTTCAAAGCGAAAAACAATGAACCCGTAGGGCAATCACGGCTGTCCGTGGTAACCTGCGGGTGAGTCAAAAATATCTGATATAATTCTTTTACACACATTTCCCTTAAAATGCCATAAAACAATAAGGGGACAAGTAAAACCCGTCCCTATATTCAAAAAATTATTTCTTTTGCACTACAAGAAGTTTGCGCAACTCTTCCAATGACTCCGGATGAGAATCAGCAAACGAGTCAATGTATCTCTTGCGTTTAGAATCAAACAACTCATCAATGTCTATCAATATTCCCGTTTCCTCAACCATACCGAATTCGTCATTAATTGCCGTGCCGAAAACTCTCATTGTCGGGCTCAGTCCCATATACGCATTCACTAATGGCGGGATATTAAAGCCCAATTTCCGAACCTCGGTGTTTAATATGCGATAATCATTTTTAAATATGTCCTCCGTGAAAACTTCCGCCAACTGTTCAGGCGCAGTCTCAATCTTCAAGGGATTAATCGGATATATCAATTTGTCCTTGTCACCAAAATGTTTGTTCAAGAAATACAAAATCATATCACGGCCATACTTACTAAAGCTTGGATACATGGTCATCTTGCCAAACAAATATTTAACATTAGGCATTACAACCGTCAAGGCACCTAAACCCTCCCAGAGATTATCAAGCGCGAACAAACTCTTGGATAACTCATGACGCGTATTCTGATACTCCAGTGTCACAAAAGATCGTCCAAGCTCTACTGTCTGGTCCATGTAATTAGTCTTGAAATTGTCCGAAAAATGGAACATATGAGACGTTGCCAAGACGGGCTGGCCTTCTGGACTGATTTCAACTTCGTTTAGAGGAAAAAAACGATAGCCACCCAGGATTTCTTCGGATTCAGGATTCCAAACAATCAGCTGACGGTATGGGTTCTCACATAAATCAAATTCATCCAAGTCCATACTCTTACCCGTACCTCCACCAGATGTACGAAATGCAATTTCCCGCAAACGACCAATCTCTTTAACCACATTAGGACAGTCTTGCCATGTAACAACATATATGTCATTATTACTTTTACTGGTATGCCTTAACCTGTGTGCTGGAGTAAGCTCTGCTTTCAAGACCTTGCGGTCAATGGGTTGAATAATTTCTTCCATATATGTTTCTTAATGCAAGATTAATATTAAATGCAAAAATATAATTTTTGTCGTTAAGATTTGACAGAAAACAAAATTATTTTGGGATATTTTTAAGACGCTACAACTTGTAGACGATATCTCTCACATATTGCGCCCACTCGTTAGTTGTATGAGATTTGTCAAATGTCTGCCACGGAATAGGCTTGCCTATACTTACCTCGACATCCTTACCTTTGTTCTTATACATCTCGTCAACAAGAAACAGCATGGCGAAATTAATTTTAGAATGCAACAATGCGCACAAGTTGGCTATACGATAAAAGCGATTGGAATTATGACCGCTGAAGTGTATCGGTACTATGTCACGTTGTGTTTCTATGCTCTTTGCGATAAACGTCTTTTTCCAGGGCAAGTCAGCGATAACACCATTTTTCTTGCGAGAACAGAGCCCTGCAGGAAAAAGCAGTAACTGGTGCTCTGACTGAAAACCTGCCTCGACCATTTGGGGCAGGTTACGACTCTGCGCACCTGTTTTGTTGATGGGAATACCTAACTTTTTTAAAGGTGGTAAATTCGTCAATAAGTCATTTAGCAAATAACGTATGTTGCCATGGTAATGTTCTCCGATGATAGAACCTAAAATCACACCATCAGCACCACCCAAAGGATGATTAGAGACAAATGTATATTTCTTACCGTCATCAGCGGGAAGGTTTTCCTGTCCCTTCACGTTAACTTTCATTTCCAGATATTCTACACACTGCTTCAACCATTCCACACCTTCAGCACCCGAACTCTGCGCCATGAAAGCATTAACATCATCTTCATGAATTAAACGGCGCAACCATTCTATCAACATCTTTGGTATAAACTTGGCCTTGCTACCAGCCTTTTCTTGAATGATGCGCTCTATTTCTATCAGTCTATGTTGGCTATCGTCCATAAATTTTCTTTTGATTACACAAAATTACAAAACAATTGTGAACAAAAAGTTGGGAAAAGATAAATATTGATTATTTTTGTAATCAAATTAATCAAAAAAGTAAAAATTATGTTTGAAGGACAACCCAAAGGCCTATGGGCATTGGCTTTTGCCAACACGGGCGAGCGTTTTGGTTATTATACCATGCTTGCTGTATTTGCACTCTTCCTCGGAGAAAATTTTGGTTTTTCCGCAGGAACAGCATCTGAGATTTACACATGGTTCCTAACCCTTGTATATTTTCTTCCACTTATCGGCGGTATGGCTGCCGACAAATGGGGATACAGTAAGATGGTTGTTATCGGAATCTTTATTATGTTTATCGGCTACCTCATGCTTTCCTTCCCTCTCGGCGGAGGAACCGTGGCAGCATTATTCATGGGTGCAGCGCTACTGTTTGTGAGTGTAGGAACAGGACTTTTCAAAGGCAATCTGCAAGTTATGGTTGGCGATCTTTATAACGATCCTCAATATGCCAATAAACGTGATGCAGGCTTCTCCCTCTTCTATATGCTTATCAACGTAGGCGCTCTTTTTGCACCGACCGCTGCCATCAAAATTATGGATTGGGCACAGCAATCTTTAGGATACACCAAAGCTGACTCTTACCACTTCGCTTTCGCGGTGGCATGTGTTTCAGTCATTGCATCAATTCTTATATATTATTTAGGTAAGAGTACCTTCCAACACGTAATCTCTGCAAGAAACACCGCTGGCAAAACCTCTGAGAAAACGGCGGAGACAAATAGCACTGAAGAAATGAGTCCGGCCGAGACCCGCGAACGCATCATCTGTTTAGTACTGGTATTTGCCGTCGTCATCTTCTTTTGGATGGCATTCCACCAAAATGGTCTTACACTCACATGGTTTGCCGATGAATTTACTGCGACGACAGCTACCGGTGCCCAGGCTATGCTTTTTGATGTAACCAATCTGCTACTTGCTATCATTATTGTATTTGGCATATTCAATATCGGCGGAGCTTCCCCCAAAGGCAAAACCATTTGGGGTATCGTCATGGCCGCATCAGCCGCCCTATTGTATTACAAATACACTACCACTGGCGAGGTAAACATCGCTGCTCCTATCTTCCAACACTTTAACCCGTGCTTTGTTGTCATGCTTACACCTGTGAGCATCGCACTCTTTGGATGGTTGGCAAAAAAAGGCAAAGAACCAAAAGCACCTACCAAGATTGGTTTGGGAATGCTCGTTGCGGCTGTAGCTTACCTACTTATGACAGTTTTCTCTATCGGCCTGCCTGCTACAGACCATCCTAACCATGTGGCAGATGTCACACCAAATCTATTGGTATCAACCTATCTTATTCTCACTTTCGCCGAGTTACTCCTCTCACCTATCGGAATCTCTTTCGTAACAAAAGTGGCACCACCAAAATATCGTGGCATGATGATGGGCGGCTGGTTCGTGGCTACCGCATTAGGAAACAAACTGGTCAGTATTCCCGGCCATATGTGGGACCAAGACCTCTCCATCGTATGGGGAACACTGATGTGCATCTGCATAGTTGCAGCAGTCTTTATTTTCTCTATCATCAAAAAGCTGAATAAAGTTGCTTAATCACTCTATAAACAGCCATCTCTTGAAGACAAAAAGAAAAGAGAAAAACTTTATTCCTTTAACATTATTTATGTAATTTTGCATCGTTTTTTGAACATAACAACTATTTTATACATAACTATTTTGTAATGGAAAAAACAAAAAATGCAGAAGAAGTGCAGCAGGAAAATGTCAAACCTGTTGAAACTCCGATGAAACCCGTTTCATCGTTTGATCAGAAGCGTCACCTCGTCGGTGCCATTTTCGGTCCCCTGTGCGCGTTACTTATTTGGTTTACACCAATTGAGGCTCTATCACCTGAAGCCCACCATCTGCTTGCCATTATGTCTTTGGTAGCTATTTGGTGGATCTGTGAACCGGTACCCATACCTGTAACCTCTTTGGTTGGTCCTACACTATGTGTAGTTTTGGGTGTCGTACCCATGAAGACAGCCTTTGCAGCATTTGCTAACCCTATGATTTTCCTTTTCATGGGCGGATTTATTATTGCAAAAGCTATGATGGTAAACGGATTAGACAAACGTATTGCTTATGGCATTATGTCAATGAAATGGGTTGGAGACTCCCCACGTCGTATATTCCTTGCTATCGGTTTGGCATGCATGATTTGCTCAGGTTGGATTAGCAACACTGCTACCGCGGCTATGATGTTCCCTATCGCTTTAGGTCTTCTGGAAGCTATCCGCGAGATGATGGCAAGCAAAGGTAAGGTCATAGACCTTTCTAATTACAAATATGCAACCGGTCTGATGTTAATGACAGCATACGCTTGCTCTATCGGTGGTGTATTGACTCCTATCGGGACTCCTCCCAACATCATCATGCTTGGCTTCCTGGACGAGATGTCACACATCCATATTTCATTCTTTGACTGGATGGTATGGGGCTTCGTAGCTATGGTTTGCTATTTCGCTATTGCCTACGTTGTATTATCTAAATTGTTTCCTTCAGACGTAGATCACATTGAAGGCGCTCAGGAGTTTATTGGAGAGAAAGTACGTTCTCTCGGCAAATGGACAAAAGCACAGAAGAACACACTCGTATGCTTCATCGTTGCAGTAGTATTATGGGTAACACCGGGTATACTGAGTGTTATTTACGGTTCAGATGCTGCCATCCTGAAGACATACAACAAATATTTCCCTGAGGCTACTGCTGCAATGGTAGGCGCATTACTTTTGTTCTTCCTTCCTGTTAAAAAAGGCAAGATGACCTTGGAGTGGAAAGAAGCTGTCGCTGGCGTTGAATGGGGCACTTTGCTTCTCTTCGGCGGTGGTCTGGCTATGGGTGGTCTGATGTACACCACAGGACTTTCCGAGTGGATCGGTGAAGCTATCAAATCAATGCTGGGTGGCAATCCGTCAGAAATTGTCTTTGTGGCCATCTTCTGTATTGCAGCACTGTTGCTTTCTGAGCTTACATCTCACACTGCAGCCACCAACCTTATCGGTCCAATTGCTATTGGTACAGCCCTGTCTTTAGGTTTCAATCCAATACCTGTTGCCATCGGTATCGCTCTGTCTTCTTCACTTGGATTCATGATGCCTGTATCTACTCCTCCAAACGCCATCGTTTATGCCAGCGGATACATTCCCATCACCAAGATGATCAAGTCTGGTGTTATCATTGACTTTATCGGTATATTCCTTGTTACCATCCCTGTAGTTTTATTACTCGTTAAGATGATTCTGGGCGTATAACTTCTTACCCACAATTTATAGAACAGACACTGGAATTCAAATTTCAGTGTCTGTTTTGTTTTTAACAAAATTTTAACTGAATATTTGGCTCATCACATCACTTTTGTTACCTTTGCAGCCGATTTATAAACTAAAATTAGTCTATACGATAAAAACGTGATCATTTATTTATGACAACTCTAATCATCATCGTCTTTCTTTTAGGCTATCTACTTATAGCTACAGAGAGCTTTACTAAAATCAACAAAGCGGCTTTTGCATTGCTGATGTGTGTGATATGTTGGGTCTTATATTCTGCTGGAGACTATGCTGACGAAACACTGACAGATGTATTACAACACAATTTAGGCGAAGCCAGCACAACAATTTTCTTCCTTATGGGCGCTATGACCATCGTAGAGATTGTAGATCAATACGGCGGTTTCAATTTTGTTCGCGACACATTACAGACAACATCCAAACGCGCACTTCTGTGGCGGATGTCCTTTATAACTGCTTTTTTAAGTGCCGTATTAGACAACCTGACCACAACTATTGTGATGCTGATGATTTTGCACAAATTAGTAAGCAATCATCAAGACCGTGTCATTTACGCCTCTATGATAGTTATCGCAGCCAATGCCGGCGGAGCTTTCTCTCCTATAGGTGACGTGACAACCATTATGCTGTGGAATGGCAAAATGGTTACCTCGCTTGGCGTATTAAAGGAGATTTTCATTCCTTCAATAGTTAGTTTCATTATACCATGTTTCATACTTCAGTATAAACTTAAAGGCGAATTACCCATTCCGCAAACTATAGACACGCAGATTTCTGCACAGGAGGAGCAAAGTCACTTCCGACGTCGCACAGTGTTTATCTTTGGCGTTGGAGGCCTATGTTTCGTTCCAATATTCCATTCGCTCACCAGTCTGCCACCTTTTATGGGTATTCTTCTTGCTTTGAGTATGGTATGGATAATCACAGAATTATTCTATCGTCATACAGAAACCGCCAATAAACGCGTAGTAAATATGCTACGACGCATTGACATGGCAACAATCCTTTTCTTCCTTGGTATCCTGATGTCTGTCAGTGTCCTTGCTGAGATTGGTGTGTTATCCGCAGTCGGGAAATGGCTTGAAGGAAACATACACAATCACTATCTTGTCACAGGTATCATTGGAGTCCTGTCATCCATCGTGGACAATGTTCCTCTTGTGGCGGGCGCAATGAAGATGTATCCGATAATGCCTACAGGTGACATGGCAACTGACGGTATCTTCTGGCAATTGTTGGCATATTGTGCCGGTGTAGGTGGCTCAATGCTCATCATTGGTTCTGCAGCAGGTGTAGTCACCATGGGAATCGAAAAGATTACTTTCGGATGGTACATGAAACACATTACATGGATTGCTGCCATCGGTTATTTGGCTGGTATTATCGTATATTGGTTTGAGAAAACAGTCTTAGGAATGTAATCTCGTTGCATATAAACTATACGGGGCAAATCCTTATTCAGGATTTGCCCCGTACTTATATTGGACTCTTTTTCTCTATCTATCTTCAGAAAAGTATTTCCATAGCGGTGCAACCATCATCGCTTGCATAAAATCACCGCGCTTCAACATCTCAAAGACTTCTTCCTTGGATTTTAAAAATACTTCTAAGTCTTCCGTCCTGTCCAGATGTGTCCCAGAAGTCTTTTCAACGCCCTCTGCCAAAAAGCAATAACACAGATTATCAGCTGCTCCCGAGTTGGGGGCTATAACCATCAGTTCCGTCCATTTCCCGCCAGTATATCCAGTTTCTTCCAACAACTCACGTTGTGCCCCTTCAAGCGGTGTCTCACCCTTTTCCACACAACCAGCCACAAGTTCCGTAGACACTATGCCCATGGCATGACGATATTGCCGTTCTAGAATAATTTTTCCTTCTTTAGTTATTGCTATGATATTGGCAAATGTCGGATAATGTAACGTGTAGTAATCGTCATATACTGTACCATTGGGAAGCCTTACATGCTCACGCGTAACATTAAGCCATGGGTGACTGAACAACTGCTCAGTCTTCAAGACCTCCCATTTCATTTCCTGATCAGTCCGCATGATTACCTGAAGTTTTCAATCCATCTGCGCGCATTGACAAATGCCTCTATCCAAGGTGTAACTTCATCCATACGTCGGCTGAGAGGGTACCATGCATTCTGCCACGGGAAGATAGCCCTCTCCAGATGTGGCATCATGGCCAAATGACGACCGTCAGAACTACATATACCTGCTACGTCAAAATCAGATCCGTTAGGATTTGCCGGATACTCTGAATAGTTATATTTTGCAACAATGTTATATGCACCCTCGCCTTTAGGCAGTGAGAACTTTCCTTCTCCGTGTGCAACCCATAGTCCCAGTTTAGAACCACTCAGGCTTCCGAACATCACGCTGTCGTTCTGAGGAATTTGCAAGGAAACAAATTCACTTTCAAACTTATGACTGTCATTGTGAAGCATCTTGCTGCCGTTGTTGCCTGTGAGGCCAAGTTCTACCATCAACTGACAGCCGTTGCAAATACCGAGCGACAATGTATCATTGCGTGCATAGAACTTATCCAATGATTCTTTTGCCTTTTGGTTATAAAGAAATGCACCTGCCCATCCTTTAGCTGAACCCAATACGTCAGAATTGGAGAAGCCGCCGCAGAATACAATCATATTGATATCCTCCAATGTCTCACGGCCACTGATGAGGTCGGTCATCATGACATCTTTGACATCAAATCCTGCAAGATATAACGAGTATGCCATTTCACGCTCGCCGTTTGTTCCTTTCTCTCGTATAATAGCCGCCTTGACTCCCATCTCCTTGCGCCGGTCTGCCGAAATGCCGTATTGCGCCAATGTACCCTTGAAACTTGGTTTGAACTTCATTTCCAAAGGTTGTTTTTTATAATTGTCACGGCGCATTTCAGCACGGCCGTTGGCAGTCTGCCGACGCTCCAACAAATATGACGTATTATACCACACATCTCTCCAATGGTCTATGTCAAGGACTTTCTCTTCTGTGCCATTCTTAATGGTAAGCGTGCGTGCGTTAGGTACGGAATAGCCTATCTTTGCATATGCCACCCCTGCATCTTCCATTATTTTTTTGAATTCATCCTTGTCTTTGTCGGCTATCTCTATTACGACACCCGGATTCTCTGCAAAGAGGGTCTTAACGATATCATCACTGTGCAGGTCATGCAGGTTAACGTGGAGTCCGCCTGTTGTGTTGGCAAATGTCATTTCAAGCAGCGTGGTAATTAGTCCACCGGCTGAAATATCATGTCCTGCCATGACAAGGCCCTTGTTGATAAGTGTCTGTACAACATCAAACGCCTGGGCGAAATATTCAGGTTCTTTGACTGTCGGCACATCACTGCCTACTTTCCCGAGAGCCTGCGCAAACGCAGAGCCACCGAGACGCTGCGCATCAAAACTGAAGTCAATATGATAAATCGAACTGTTCTTATCATTCACCAGCACAGGACTAACCACTTTACGGATATCCTTCACTTCGCCACCACTGGAGACGATGACCGTTCCCGGGGCAATGATCTTTTCGCCATTAGGATATTTCTGTGTCATGGACAGAGAGTCCTTGCCTGTTGGCACATTGATGTGCAGGGCACAACAGAAGTCCGACAAGGCCTGCACAGCACTGTAGAGGCGTGCATCCTCTCCTTTCTGGCTACGGCAGGGCCACATCCAATTGGCACTGAGGCTTACACTGCTGAGCCCTTCTGTCAGTGGAGCCCAAACGATGTTGGTCAACGACTCTGCAACCGACAACACTGAACCGGCCTCCGGTGACGCCAGTCCTGCCTGTGGAGCATGCCCCAACGCCGTTGCGATACCTTTGCGCCCACGGTAATCCAATGCTACGACACCACAGTCTGACAAAGGTAACTGTATCTCACCCTGACACTGCTGACGGGCAATCTTACCTGTCACCGAACGGTCTACCTTGTTGGTCAGCCAGTCTTTGCAAGCCACAGCCTCCAACCGTAGGACTTTATCCAAATATTCTTCTAACTTATCAGCGGAATATGTCACATCTTCATATTTGCGCTCTACTGTCTCATCGTGCATATATGTCACAGGCGAGTGACCAAACATCTGCTTGACATCCAAGTCAAACGGTTTAATGCCATCACCTTGCCTGAAACTGAAATGAGCGTCACCTGTTGTCTCACCTACAACATAGAGTGGCGCCCGCTCACGCTCAGCTATTTTGCGTACATGTTCAATATGCTTTTCGTCAATGAGCAAACCCATGCGCTCCTGACTTTCATTGGCGATAATTTCCTTACTGGAGAGAGTCTTATCTCCTATCGGGAGTTTTGTCATATCTATCTCTCCGCCACATTCCTCTACTAATTCCGACAGGCAATTCACATGTCCCGCTGAACCATGATCATGAATTGAAACGACAGGATTGACATCCTCTTCACAGAGTGCGCGAACCAGATTGTAAGCACGTTTCTGCATTTCCGGGTTTGCACGCTGCACGGCATTCAACTCTATGCCATTGGAGTAACGACCCGTATCAACCGATGACACCGAACCGCCACCGAGGCCGATACGATAGTTATCACCGCCTACGACCACAATCTTATTATCTTTTTGCGGTTTCTTTTTCAGGCAATCACGCTTTGTACCATAACCCACACCGCCTGCCAGCATAATAACCTTGTCGTAGGCATACTTCTCCTGCCCCTCTTCGTGCTCAAAGGTCAGGACTGAGCCGGCGATGAGCGGCTGGCCAAACTTGTTGCCGAAATCCGACGCTCCGTTAGAAGCCTTGATGAGTATCTGCTCCGGCGTCTGATACAACCACTTACGTACAGGCAGGATATTCTCCCACGACTGAACACCGTTTTCCTTACGGGGATACGATGTCATATAGACAGCCGTTCCGGCTATAGGCCACGAGCCGGTGCCTCCACCCATACGGTCACGTATTTCACCGCCCGTACCTGTTGCAGCACCATTGAAAGGCTCTACAGTCGTCGGGAAATTATGCGTTTCCGCTTTCAGTGAGATAACGCTCTCTATGTCTTTTATCTTGAAGTAATCACTCGTACTTTGGTCTGACGGTGCAAATTGTTCCACCACAGGACCTTGCGCAAAAGCAACGTTATCCTTATATGCGGAGAGTATCTTGTTGGGATTCTCCTGCGTCGTCTTTTTGATAAGGGAGAACAGGCTGCTCTCCTTCTCTTCGCCGTCAATGATAAACACGCCGCCGAAAATCTTATGCCGACAATGCTCAGAGTTGATTTGTGCAAAACCGAATATCTCGGAGTCGGTCAGCGGACGGCCTAATTCCTTCTCTATCTTGTGCAGATATTCTATCTCCTCCGGCGAAAGCGCCAAGCCCTCCTGCTCATTATACTCTTCGATATTCTCAATATGCTTAATAGGCTCAGGCTGGATATCGACCGTGAATATCTCCTGATCCAATCCTTCGTACAGGCGTTGCAACATATAGTCATATTTAGCGTCAGCACCACTGACAGGGAAATATTCCTCAATACGCGCAACCCCCTGGATACCCATATTTTGAGTTATCTCCACGGCGTTGGTACTCCACGGAGTAATCATTTCGCGGCGCGGACCAACAAAACAGCCGCCAATCTCTTCACTGTTAACCATACCGGCATTGCCAAACAGCCAGCATAAAGCATCAAACTGCTCTCCTGAAAGTTCATTGGTCAGACCTACCGCAATGATGCTCCCGGAAGTTGTCTTAAAAAATTTTATCATAGGGAATTCCTGTTATCTCATTTATATTACAAAGTTACTCTTTTTCATGTATAAAATTCTCCTTGAGACTAAGAAACATTTTATTTTTACATATGATTTTTCACATCATAATTATTCACGCGACTAAGTTTTATTCGTTTTTCGCCGTTCATAACGCTCTTCCCTGCAAGAAGCGCAACCGGTCACAGTGCAAATCACAACCTCAGCTTCTTATTATATATGTAATAGGAGGCAGATTGGGCACATCTCACCTTTGCGTGAACTATGCCATATCCTGACCGGATAGCGGAGGAGCAACATATCACTTCAAGTCGACAAGTGGTCCATTCCAAAGGCTGGAACATACATTCCATCAGCCGGAACTTACGTTCCATACCATAGAACCTACATTCCATCCCGCGGAACGGAAAACATAGCGGGAAAAACTTCAACGCCTAACGGGGATAGCACGACAAAGAATCCTCCAGACAAGCATAGGCAAAGCTATCCTCATCGTATATACAGCAACTGAAAATCTGAAAAGAAATGCCGGACGGAAGGAAATTTAATTCAAACGACTACTCTAATCAACACTTCCAACTGATTTATACACTTAACCGGACTTCAACTTTCACCAATCTCCAGCAATAGAAACGGCAATGAAAGGCCACGACAATTCATTATAATAATGTTGCATACAAAACATCGCAAAAGCGATTCGCACTTAAAACAAACGCACCGGCACGAATTTCAGGAACTTTTAGCGGATAAAAAATAAAAAATATTTAGAAAAAACTTGGCTGATTGAAT
>CACXEH010000103.1 GCA_902766625.1 uncultured Bacteroidales bacterium
AAAAGAACCGCTTCTAAACCGCAACAACTATGCAGAATAACTTTAAATACATAAATCTCTCTTGGGCCGTGGTGGGCATTTGTGAAAGGCTACAGGTAGGCGACAGCACGTCGGGAATGGATGGCATTCCAGATTCATTGTGAACGTACGAATGTGTACAATATTTACAAGCGGAAAACCATCGATACGGGTTTGTTGGTTCAGATAAGTCTGATACTTGGGCATTATTTTTTTGCTGACCTCGCAGAAGAGATCAGGAAAAAGAAGCACGAGAAGACGGAGATGTAGTTCCTTGCGCCAATGTCTTCAAGGTGATAGATTTATTTATGTGAAAATAGCCAAGCCAGTCTTTGGGCAGTAAAAGCCTTGTCGCACGCTTCCCGGTGGTTAAGGTTTGGCAATTCCTCAAATTGGACGTTACCTCCCGCCTTATTTATCTCAGAGGTGAATCGTTTGAGCGCATCGTAACTTTTTTCTTTTGTGCCGGCTGTTACATATAAAGGGATATGTGTATAATCAGACGGATATGCTCGGACAGCCTGTCCTGACGCTATCAACGCTGCGGTGAATAAGTCCGGGCTGTTTTTAAGTAGTCTCCAAACTCCGCATGCTCCCATCGATGCTCCGCATAAATAAATTCTTTTTGTGTCAATGGTTTTTGAGTTAAGATAGGTTTTTATCAACTCTTCAATCTGTTCTGTATAGCCCTGTGAACTTCCGCGACCAACCCATTCGTGATCTATTGGACATTGCGGTACCAGAAAATAAACCGACAAGTTGTGCTTCTTGATGTACTTCTTGATTTCACCGACTGCCGCTTGCTCCAGTTGGGCTTTATTGTCATTACCGCTGCCACTTTTACTATGTAAATATACAATCAGGGCAGGTTTTATTGTGTCAGATGGAAGAGATGCCATCTCCTGATAACTCACTCTATTACACTCCATAGGGAGGAATTGCTGAGATTTTACACAACAGCACGTTAGCAGTAGTCCCGCTAATGATAAAGAAAATTTCATTGAAGCAGGTTTAAGAGTCAGAAAGGGCATCCGTTTCCGCTGGGGTCCCAGGGATTGGTGTCTATCGGGTTGCTAAAATCGTTTGTGGATTGGTCGTTGCCAAAATCGGTAAAATCATTGTTTTGTCCTTCCTGGCCGAAAAGGGCATCATCATTGTGTGGCCAATTATCTGGTGCACCGCAGTGATTATCATAGAGACGTTGTTGCTCTTGAATCTCTTGTTGGTGCTGCTCATGCAGTATCGGACCGATAACACCAAACCATAGTTCTGTAAAGTTAAACATAGCGAATGATTTTTAGTGGAGATTATTTCTGCATATTCAAAGGCAAAGATAACATTTTATTCAAAATAATTCGCAGCGCAGGTGTTGAAACAAACTTTTTGCCGGTAAATAGGTAAGTTTCCTTAAAAACGCTTATCTTTGAACAAATAACCTATTGCGTTCTTATGAATAAAGTTGACTCTACCCCTCTTGCCGGTCGCCTGGCGTCACTTGACATCCTCCGAGGATTAGATTTGTTTATGCTGGTATTCTTTCGGCCCGTCTTTATGAAATTGGCGCAGGCGCTGAACTGGCCAGCATTGGAGCCTATTGTTTATCAGCTCCGCCACGAGTCATGGGAGGGATTCCGCTGTTGGGATATGATTATGCCGCTTTTTCTTTTTATGGCGGGAGCGGCAATGCCTTTCTCCCTGAGCAAGTATAAGGGAAACAATTCCGCCTTGTGGAGAAAAGTATTCAGGCGTTTTGTTATACTTTTCATTTTGGGTATGATCGGGCAGGGAAATCTCTTAGGTCTGGATCCGAATGACATACATCTCTATGTTAATACACTGCAAGCCATCGGTACGGGTTATGTCATAACGGCATTCTTGTTGACTTATTCTAATAGGAGAGGTCAAATTCTGGCGACGGCGCTTCTTCTTGTTATTTATTGGTTGCCAATGACTTTGTTGGGCGACTGGACACCCGAAGGTAATTTTGCGTACAAAGTTGACCAGCTAATTATGGGCCGTTTCTGTGGCAATCCTCATTATACTTGGATTTGGAGCAGTCTGACTTTTGGTGTGACGGTTATGTTGGGTGCGTTTGCCGGCCAGATGATGAAGGATGGGCAGACGGACCGTCGTAAAACCTGTCTCAATATGATTGTCGTGGGCGTTGCACTGACTGTTGGCGGATTGCTCTGGAGTGTTCAGATGCCGATAATCAAGCATATCTGGACGTGTAGCATGACTTTGTTCGCAGGCGGAATAAGTTTCTTGCTCATGGCACTGTTTTATTTCATCGTCGATTGCAAGGGAAGGAAAAAGGGACTTGACTGGCTGAAAATCTATGGTATGAACTCGATTGTAGCCTATATGATAGGAGAGTATGTCAATTTCAGGAGCATCGTTGAATCCGTCAGCTATGGCCTCAAACAATACCTGAGCGCAGACGGTTATGACGCGTGGCTCGCTTTCGGAAATTTCTTGATAGTGTTTTTTATTCTCCGATGGATGTACAGGCAGCGCATCTTCATTAAAATATAACATTTCACAGAGTCGACTCTCGGGTATAGCCGTCCCTGTTCTGCACGGCGACTTCTGACGATATATTTTCCGTTCCATAGGCTGGAATGAAGGTTCTATGGTATGGGATATAAGTTCCACCCGATGGAACGTATGTTCCAGCCTATGGAATGGAAAACTTGTCGGGCTAAAGCAACACTTTGTTCCTCCTGTATACAATCAGGATATGACGGACTTCATGCAGAGTGAGATGTGTTTAATGCATCCAGCGGGTATATTTAAATATGTATAAAAAGCCCATGCGACAATGTTACCCTCTCATCAGATTGACGATGACGCTGTCGGATACAAAGAGTCCTTTGCGTGTCAGGTGTAGCCGTTGTCCCTCAATCTTAAGGTTGCCGTCTTGGATGTCGCGCGAGGCGTAGTGAAGTAACTTGTCTTTTCCCTGATTGCCAAACAGGTTTGAGAAATACGTCAAATCAATACCTTCCTTAGTCCGCAAGGCTACCATAACGGTCTCGTCCCATCGCATGGTTTGTGTGATTATCTCTTTTTCCTGCAGTGAGCGTGTGTCGCCATTTTGTGTGATGTAGCGGTCAATGTCTTTAGCGTTCCATGTACGTGAAGTTCCGTCGTAGGAATGTGCGGAGGGACCGCAACCGAGGTAAAACATGCCCTTCCAGTAGCCGCTGTTGTGCTTGGCACGATAACCGGGCGTGGCAAAATTGGATATTTCGTAGTGCTCCCAGCCTGCGTTGGCCACTTTATCCATCAGCAGGGTGTACATGGTCAGACTCAGTTCTTCGTCAGCCTCACTTATGTTGCCGTTTCGGAGCATGCGCATCAAGGGAGTGCCCTCTTCGTAGGTCAATGTGTAGGAAGACAGATGTTTGATGGGTAGCGACAGGGCTTTGTCTATATCCTGTTCCCACTGTGACAGCGTCTGACCGGGAAGACTGTAAATGAGGTCCATGCTGATGTTTTCAAGTCCTTTTTCCGCCAGTAGGGTAATGGCTTTGATGGCTTGAAGGGATGAATGCCGGCGGTTTAAGAATTTCAGCATGCGGTCGTCAAACGACTGAACGCCGAGACTGACCCTGTTGACGGGTGTTGAGGCTATGCTGCGGATAAAATCCCCGGAGATGTCGTCAGGATTGGCTTCAAGGGTGACTTCTGCATTGTCGTTTAAGAAATAGATAGAAGTCAGTGTCTTGAAAATCGTCTCCAGCTGTTTTGGCGACAGCAGTGAGGGCGTGCCGCCGCCAATGTAGACGGAGTCAATATTAAGTGAAGGCAAGAAATCTTTGCGTAGAGACAACTCATTGCATAAGGCTTTGACATATTGCGTTATAGTCTCTTCTCCCTTGACGGTGGAGTAGAAATCGCAGTAAATGCACCGTTTCTTGCAAAATGGGATGTGAAGATATATTCCGTTCATCTCGGGGTGTTTGACTCCTTCTGTGCAAAGATACGCAAAAAGCCTGTGCCGCTGGCTCCCTGTACAAAAAATGCGTGGAGAAAAACATAGTTAGCACTGTTTTATGTCATTTGTTAGTAAAAAAAATACTCTAACTGTTGCTTTTTTGAATTTTTATGATTAACTTGCATTGCTTTTTGTTCGGGAAATAAAAAAATTTATTATATAATATTTGATTATGAAGAACTATACAACAAAAGAGATCAAGAACATTGCCTTGCTTGGTAATGACGGAGCTGGCAAGACCACTCTTACAGAGTCTATTCTGTTTGAAAGTGGGCAGCTCCAGAGAAGAGGCCGTATCTCGTTAAAAAACACGGCCAGTGACTATTTCCCTGTAGAGCAGGAATATGGCTATTCTGTTTTTTCTACTGTCTTCCATGCAGAATACAACAATAAAAAATTGAATTTCATTGACTGCCCGGGTGCTGACGATTTTGTAGGTGCAGCATTGACGGCGTTGAATGTCACTGACACGACTGTAGTCCTTCTTAATGGCCAGTACGGACTTGAGGTAGGTACCTTAAACCACTTGCGCTATGCTGAAGAGTTGAACAAGCCAGTCATTTTCTTGCTCAACCAGCTTGACGATGAGAAATGCGACTATGACGCAGTGGTAGAGAAACTGAGAGAGACCTATGGCTCAAAATTAATTCCTATACAATATCCGCTTAACCAGGGCGAGGGATTCAATTCATTCATTGATGTTTTGACAATGAAGAAATATACCTATAACGCTAAAGAGGGCGGGCATGCAACGATAGAGGATATCCCGGCAGACCAACTGGACAAGGCCACAGAGATGAACCGCGCCCTGATTGAAGCTGCAGCTGAGCATGATGAGGCCCTGATGGAGAAATTCTTTGATCAGGGTGAGCTTACACAAGATGAGATGCGTGAAGGTATCCGCAAAGGATTGGTTACACGCAGCATTTTCCCGTTGTTCCTTGTATGCGCAAGACAAAACATCGGAGTAGACCGCATGATGGAGTTCCTCAGCAACGTTGTACCATTTGCTAATGAAATGCCGGCAGTGTGCAACAATGAAGGTAAGGAAGTTCCGACGGATGCATCACAGCCAACTTCTGTGTTCTTCTTCAAGACAGGTATGGAGCCTCATATCGGCGAAGTTCAGTATTTCAAGGTTATGAGTGGTACGCTGAAGGCAGGTGACGAATTGGTCAATGCAGACAGAGGTTCCAAAGAGCGACTGGCGCAATTATATGTCAGCTCAGGTGCAAACAGACAGAGTGTTACGGAACTTCAAGCTGGCGACATTGGTTGTACGGTGAAGCTGAAAGATGTCCACACGGGCAATACACTTAATGGCAAAGACTGTGACAACAGATTCAGCTTTATTAAGTTCCCGCCTGCAAAATACACCCGTGCTATCCGTCCTGTCAATGTTTCTGATACAGAAAAGATGGTTGCAGCCATTAACCGTATGGCAGAAGAGGATCCGACATGGGTGCTGGAGCAGAGCAAGGAATTGCGCCAAATATTAGTTCATTCACAGGGTGAATTCCACTTGAGGACACTCAAGTGGAGACTGGAGAATCTGGACAAGATACCTGTAGAATTTTATGAGCAGCGTATTCCTTATCGTGAAACTATCACCAAAGCAGCTATTGGTGAATACCGTCACAAGAAGCAGAGTGGTGGTGCCGGTCAGTTTGGTGAAGTCCATTTGATAATTGAACCATACACTGAAGGAATGCCTGCGCCGACTGTATACAAGTTTAATGGACAGGAATACCGTATCAATGTCAAGGCAACTCAGGAAGTAGACTTGGAATGGGGCGGTAAGCTTGTGTTCATTAACAGTATTGTCGGAGGTTCTATTGACGCACGATTCATGCCAGCGATACTCAAAGGTATCATGCAATGTATGGAGCGCGGCCCGTTGACAGGATCTTATGCCCGTGATGTCAGAGTAATCGTATTCGACGGTAAGATGCACCCGGTTGACTCTAACGAAATGGCGTTTATGCTTGCCGGCCGTAACGCATTCAGCCTGGCTTTCAAACAGGCTGGTCCTAAAATTCTGGAGCCTATCTATGATGTCAATGTCAATGTGCCGGCTGACGGCATGGGTGATGTCATGAGCGATTTGCAAGGACGTCGTGGCATGATTATGGGTATGGAATCTGGTAAAAACTTTGAGACGCTCAAAGCAAAAGTGCCTCTTAAGGAACTGTCCAATTTCTCTACTGCATTGAGTTCACTCACTGGCGGCAGGGCAGGCTTCAGCATGACCTTCTCAAGCTATGAACTTGTACCTACAGATGTTCAGGAGAAACTGATAAAAGAACACGAGGCAGAAGAAACAGAAGATTAATTATTCTGCATCAGATAACAAGAGAGAGTCACTTCAGTGTTGGAGTAACTCTCTCTTGTTGTTATAGTCTTAAGTTTTGTTGTGTATTATCTGCCTCTTTCGTAAGTGATTTCATAGAAGCATGCATAAACATTGCTTTGGGCATCAGAGTTGCCGGAAGAATGAGGAACAATGACGCGGACTTTTGCGATTTCGTCGTCAGGATTGGCAATTCTTCCTAAATTGATATACTGTAGTGGTACCAACCAACCTTCCGGGACAGACTGCGTTGCATATGTTGTCCGCATGATGCCTGAAATGAAAGAGCCTGTGTAGTTTCCGTAAGTATTTGTACAGCTCATCTTGTCAGGCACAGCAATATAATGCAGATTGTTGTTGCTTATTTGTATGGAGTCTCCGGCAATGTTAAACTCAATAAATCGGTTAAAGATGGTTGCAGTCTCGCCGTTTTTCAGCTTTTCGCCACAACCTTTGCGGAGAATCTGCATGTAAATACCGGTTTTTGATAAGAGTACATACTCATTGTTGGCGATGTTTGTCATGCTGTCTTGAGCAGCGAATGCCTCTTCACTGATGACGGTAATGGGAGCTACATATAATAATGTATCACCTGTCGTCTCCTCTGTAACACATGTACCTGCCGCAATAAAGTTGCTGATAGTGTTATGCTCCTTCTTCTTCTTGTCACCATAGGTTTCCTCGTCGTCACATGAAGAGAAAACGAGAGCGAAACAGACGAACAGAAGCCCTGTCAGAAATGTATTAACTATTTTCATACTGAGTGCAAAATTACGAAAACCATTGATTATAACGTCGAGTTTAACCAAGATTAACATTTATTATCCTTTAGCAGTGGCGCATAGTCTTTTATGGCTTTGTTGACGATGGCTATGGCTTCTTCCATCGTGCAATAGAGCGTTCCGCCTGCTGCGTTTAAGTGGCCGCCGCCATTAAAGTACTCTGCAGCCATTTTGTTACAAGGGAATTCTCCGACCGAACGCAAGGAAAGCCTTATCAGCTCTTTTTCGCTGTCTTCGCGCAATGAAACGGACAGTATAGATCC
Organism: uncultured Bacteroidales bacterium; assembly: GCA_902766625.1. Classification (GTDB taxonomy): domain Bacteria; phylum Bacteroidota; class Bacteroidia; order Bacteroidales; family Bacteroidaceae; genus UBA6382. The sequence continues at coordinate 7,414 of CACXEH010000103.1, forward strand.
TTTTATTGATAATGGCAGGTTCACCAGACCTTCGGCATCTCCTTTTTTAAAGTGAAAACGCAACATCTCGTCACGTGTAATGGAAAAATACGATGTTTTGTATTCCTCCAGATAAACCATTTTTTCGTTCAGGATATAACCCATCAGGCGCATGCGATTTACACTATAGTTGTTGTAAACATTCCTGTAAATCTTGTCTTTGTCAATACCTTTTTCCAGCAGTTGTGAAATGATATAATAAATTTCGGGTCTGTTAGAGTTGTAGATAAATCCTCCAGTGTCTGTCATCATGCCGCAGTAGATGCACATGGCACATTCTTTGGTCATCAGGTTATCATAACCCAACTGCGTGAGCAGGCAATACACTATTTCTGACGTAGAACATGCCTGCGGGTCAGATACTAAAAGGTCTGCGTTCAACTCAGGATTGAGGTGATGGTCAATGATAATGCGAGGGCGTCGGCTCTCATCCAACCACTGGTTCATCTCGTCTATTCTGTTATAAGCGCTGAAGTCAAGACATATTACTGCATCTGCTTTTTGAAATATTCTCCAAGCTTTGTCATAGTTGTGTTGGACATTGAGGACTTCTTGGCTTCCAGGTATCCAACACAAGAAATCGGGGAAAGTGTTAGGCATAATGACAACAGGAGATTTCTTCAACGCTTTCAGATAATGAAACATTGCTAATGTTGCCCCCATTGCGTCTCCGTCGGGACTGGAATGACCAATAAGAATAATGTTTTGTGCGTCATCAATTATTTGATGCCACAAGGACAGCATACTGGAATTCAGATATTTTTTTAGCATTTTCGGCTATTTACAAACAAAGGTATAGAAAATTATGGAAGTAAGGTGGCTTTCAAAGAGAGAAGAATATCAATAAATATTGTTAACTTTGAATTCCGAAAGCGAAAAATTTAAGATAATGAAGAATATACTTGTTTTGGTGGCACATCCTAATTATAAAGAATCCAAAGCGAATAAAGCTCTCGTTGAGGCAGCTCGCAAGGTCCGGAATGTTGTGATAAAAGATATCTATGCTGAGCCGTTTACGGTTGACAATTACTATGATGCAGTGAAGCGTGCCGATATTATTGTGTTTCAGTTTCCCTTTTACTGGGGGAGTGCACCGAGCTTGCTTAAGAAATGGACAGATGAAATATTCATGGAGTTATATGAAAACCCGGGAGTGTCGGGAAAATCATTGATGATTGCCACAACAGCTGGATCAGAATATGAAGCATACCGTGCTGGTGGGCGGGACATGTTTACTATGGATGAGCTGCTACGTCCATATCAATTCACGGCACTTTATGCGGGAATGGGTTATATCACTCCTTTTGTTGTGTACTCCGTTAGTGCACCTAATGCAGAAGATTATATCAAAAAAGGCGCATCGGAATACCAGAGCGTGTTGGAAAGACTGACGGAATAAATTAACTTCATATAAAAAGGCCTGCACAAAATTATCGTGCAGGCCTTTTTATTTATTTTGTTCCGGTAATTACGAAAGTGTATTCATAATCTCCATAGGGGAGCATGTATTTCTCTAACGGCCTTTGTCCCCAACTGTTGATACATCCTAAGCCCATCTGATGTTCACTAATATGCACGACAGACATTTTGCGTGGTATCAAATCACCAGAGTGAACTTGTGTGCTGTTTTTGTCCAGTCCTGAAGACAGATCGTCTGGAAGGTAATTCAGTGTTGAGCATTCCAGAGGCTCTGGGGCATAGAATTTTAATCCTTTTCCCTGAGCATTCTTGACAATCCACCAGCGGATATCGGTGTGGTTGCCGCTTTCTTGCGGGCGTACATAACCCCAATATTGGTCGGAAACTTTCTGATTATACTCGCCGAGCAGCGTGCAACTCTTTCTGTCCCAATAGTTTTCAATAGGTCCGCGACCGTAATAGCTGATTGCGTCAAACTCCTCTGGCATGACTAACTGCATGCCAAAACGATGTAGGTAAGGCTTCTCTTTGGCATTAGCATTGACTTTCAGCTTTTGGTTGACGATCAACTTTCCGCAAGGTGTCACGGTGTATGTTAATTGCAGCTTCGCATCAACAGTGGGCAAATCATACGATGCAACAACCTTACCTTCTTCGTTTGCCTTAAACTCAACAAGTTTCATCTCCGGTTTTTCCCATGCTTGATCCTTTTTCTGCAAAGATGCACCATAGTCATTGTCTGTCGGTGCGCGCCAGAACTCGGGCTTCAGAGAGTATCCTTCTTGCATCATTGGCTTGTTGTCTACGTCAAGATAATCAATCCATCCTGTTTTCTTGTTGAAAGTCACATCCAGATTGTTTGCGCTAAGTTTGAGCCATGCCAGTTTGTCTTCTTTTGTAATAGAGGGTTTCTTGGCATCTGCCGCTGAATGTTTCATTGAGCATTGAGCAGCCGGGAATTTATATTCTTGCACTGTCAGTTCCTGATAAGCCACTGTCTCGCCTTTTTTCTGTAGTGGCTCGTCATGTTTCAAAGTGTATTTGACATTCAGCATCACTTCCTTGCCTTCTGTATTTGCCGGAATGGTATAGCCGGTCAGTTGGATGTCCTTGCTCTTTTGCGGTGCAATATCCAATTTCTGAACGTCTCCGCTTGCAACGATTTTACCGTTTGCCAGCAAATCCCAATGCAGGGCGATGTTGTCCAGACCCACAAAGAAATTCTCGTTGAATACGTTTATAATACCTGCTTTCAAATTGACAGGTTTTGTCCATATATTCTGATAGTAGTATGCAACTTCGTAAGCATGCGGGTTGAGTTCGCGGTCAGGGTTAATCAAGCCATTGCAATTGAAATTGTGGTCGGAAGCCGGAAAACGTCCATAGTCGCCGCCATATGTGTAGATAGGCTTCCCGGTAATCTTGCTCTTGCCGTGCAGAGCCTGGTCAACAAAGTCCCAGATATAGCCGCCCTGCATTTTGGGGAAATATTCGCGGTACATGTCCCAGTATTCCTTGAAACCGCCTTGGCTATTACCCATAGCGTGAGCATACTCACACTGTATCAGAGGTTTGGCGTCAGGAGATTTGACATACTCCTTGCATTTGTCATAGGTGTCATACATAGGGCAATAAATGTCTGTCTTGCCGATGCGCTTGCCCTGACTGTCTTTTTCATGACAAGCACGCTCATATTGTACAGGACGACTTGGGTCATAGGCTTTTACATGGTCATAAGCTTTCTCAAAGTTTGGTCCGTAACCTGCCTCATTACCCAGACTCCATACTATAATGCTTGGGTGGTTTTTGTTTAGGCGGATATTGTTGTCGTTGCGTTCTATATGTGCCAGTTCGTATGTCGAATTTTTGGCCAGAGTCAGTTCGTTGTATCCCATGCCATGACTCTCAAGGTTGGCTTCGGCTGTCAGATAGATGCCGTACTCATCGCATAGGTCATACCAACGGGGGTCATCAATGTAGTGGCAGGTGCGTACGGCATTGATGTTCATGCGTTTCATCACCTGAATGTCCTGAATCATCCGTTCCAATGAAACAATGTAACCTCCGTCGGGGTCCAACTCATGGCGGTCAGCGCCTTTTATGAGAATAGGTGTGCCGTTGACATATAGGGATTGGCCTTTGATCTCAACTTTACGGAAGCCTACATTTTGAGGTATTACCTCCATAACGTTTCCCTTGTTGTCCAGCAAGGAAACGTAGCATGTGTATAGATGAGGTGTCTCTGCCGTCCATTTCAGTGGGTTTTGCACGGTAAAGTTTTTTTCTATGGTGCCTTTGGATACTTTTGCAGTCTCGTCAAAGATTGTCTTTCCTGATTTGTCTGTCAGTTCTATTCTGACCTGTCCGCCTGAAACTTTCTCAGTGGACACTTTGACGTTCAGTGTTCCGTTTTTGTAGTTGTCTACCAAATCGGGTGTGATGAACACATCCTTGATATGAGCTTTGGGAGTGGCATAAAAATAAACTTCACGGGCTATACCTGTCAGACGCCAGAAGTCCTGGTCCTCAAGATAGCTACCATCGCACCAGCGCATGATTTGCATGGTAACGAGGTTCTTCTTGCCGGGAACAAGGTATTTTGTCAGGTTAAATTCCGCTTCAGCCTTGCTGTCTTCACTGTATCCTACAAACTTTCCATTGACCCATACGCTCAGGTTGCTTGTGGCTGAGCCTACATGGAAATAGATATTGCATCCTTTCCAGTCAGCAGGAATTTCAAATTCCTTGCGGTAGGAGCCAGTGTAATTGTTGGTTTCTTCTACGAATGGCGGATTGTTGGCAAATTGTGTAGCCCAGGCATAACCGTGATTCTTGTATGTGGGGTCACCATAACCATTTAGCTCAAACAATCCAGGGACAGGAAAGTTTACCCATTTGGAGTCATCGTAACCTAAAGCAAAGAAATTCTTCGGTGCTTTGTCATGATCTTTGACCCAGTTGAATTTCCATTGTCCTTCAGCTGTCAAGAAGCGCTTTGACGCACTCTTTTCTTTCTTTTGTGCCAACGTCTTGCTTTCGTAAGCGAAGAAAGATGCGTGTAATGTCTCTACGTTCAAACGATTTACATTCGGGTCAAGCCAATAAGGTGTTGTTTGTGCCGGTTTTGCGATAGATTGCACTGCGAACAGACTTGCCAATGCAATTAGGAAAAAAACGGATTTCATATACTTCTTTTTAATGTGTTATTTTTCCAGTAAATCCACTTCACCCTCGGCTTCAACCAGCCATTTGGGACGGCATACGGGGGCGTGTGTTATAAGTTTTGGTATGTCGGGAAACCTCTGGTTCATGTATTTGTATACCACGGGGTAATCGGAAATGTCACGGAGGTATATAACGAAATACTTCATTTGTTCTATAGATGCACCGTCATTTTTCAACAGCTGATCCATGTTTAGCAACAAACGTTCTGTCTGACGTTTGACATCACCGATATAGATACATTTTCCTTCTTTGTTGATGCTTGCTGTACCGGAGAGAAAGAACCTGTGATGGTGGTCCAGATGAAAAGCGGTACCACGCTCAAAGGCTACTCCATACTGGTATGTGGGATTCAGGTATTCGGGTGCTTGAAGATATTTTATCTTCATGTCTTCTGTGGTCTGTATGGATATGAAGTCCATGCAGATGACACTCTTGGGATGTGAACCATATCCTTCAATGCCTGTGGATGCAATGAAGTGCGTGTTCGTGGTCAGGCCATATTTTTCAAAGATGGCATTGCGTCCTTTCATGACCTCGGCATAGTTGCTGTCTATGTCGCGCACATACAACCATGTACGCATACAATTGTCTATCAGGGTGAGACCTTTCTCGGAGAGCCATTCGATATGTTTCTCAAAACATAGCATGGTTTGTCCCATTGCGGTGAAATTTTCCGCTTCGGCCTCTGTCAGTCGGATAGAATGGTATAAATATGTTGTGCCATTGCAAGTTATGGACATCTTGTCAGGCGTACCTTCTTTCTGTAGATTGTACATGGGGACAATGCTCAGAACTAAAGTCACTTTGGAGTTGTCCATCGGAGGCTGTTCTATATGGCTGAAGGCACCCTTGGAAAGTATTTCCTGATATAACGGGTGTTTCTGGAATATATCCCATTGGTTGGCACTGTCACTTAGGTATACACGGCTCCATAGAAGATTGTTAATGCTGGACTTGTATTTTATCAGCGTTTCCACGACTTGATGATGGAGGTCATCCAGTCGCTCCAGAAACGAATCTCGTGATGTCGGTGACAGAATTATTATTTTTTCTTCCATGATGTTCTTCTTATTGAATACAAAAATAATAAATTCTCGCCAAACAGAGTTATTATCTCTTTGTTTCTTCTATGGCGGAAGGAAGTAGTGTTATAAACGAAAAAAACCTGTGGGCAGAGCCCGCAGGTTTCAATCTCTCTTAAAAAGCTTGTAGCCTAATTACTGAGCTGCAGGAGCTTCAGGAGCCTCTTCTGCAACAGCAGAGTCAGCAACTGTAGAGTCTTCAACTGTAGAGTCAACAACAGCTGCGATAGAATCAGAGTCAGCAACAGGAGCTTCCTGAGCGGCTTTGTTACCACAAGATGCGAAAGACATAGCTACAACTGCTACGAAAACTAAAACTAACTTTTTCATTTTCTTTCTTTTTAAATGTAAAACAATTAATTGCTTAATAAAACCAAGTGCAAAGGTACAATGTTTTTGAAATTACAAACAAAAAAAAGAGAAGTTTTTTCTATGTTTTTTATTATTTTTTATGCTTGTCACTGTAAATCAACATGTTGTAAAAAACATAAAAATTAATGTTTTGCTAAATGCATATTACAAAATCGGGTATTTCGGAATAAACTTGTTGTTTCGTTCATGTGTCTCAGAAGACGATTGCAGGCCAATGTGGTTGCGCCGTCTCTTTTCCGGATGCTGATGTTAATGTTTTGCGTTTTTCCCTATTGTTTTTTGCCTTTTTCTGCATTTACGGCCATTTTTGGCGTAGTAGTTTTGGATTCCGCAGGAGAACCTTGTAGTTTTGTCGGCGAAAGTTGCTTCGTTCCGTCCTTTGGAATTTGCGTTCCATATTAAGGAATGATAGTTCCACCCGCTGGAATTTATGTTCCATGCTTTGGGAGCGGGCAGATGTAGGGCATAAAGAAAGAGTTATACAGAATGTTATATAAATAAAGAAGAGTATGGTTAATTACATTTTACAGGAGTTGTCCGCAAGTATGGGCAATGGAGAAAAACGTGTGTATCCTAAGTTGCAAATTTATTCGCAGTTAGGTGAGGAGGAAACAATCAGAGAGATGATCAACAGCGGTTGTGTGGCGAAGGGGCAGGCGAGAGCCGTCTTTGATGCGCTTGGTGACACGCTGCTGCGGTTTCTCAGTGAGGGTCACTCTGTCAGGGTCGGTGGCATTGGAACATTCTCGCTCTCATTGGAGTTTGCGGATAAGAAAGCCGTCGGGACCTCTGTGGTGACACATTCGGATGTTTGTCGGGTATGCGTGAAAGATCTTAATTTCAAACCTGACCCGGAACTGTTACGTCAGTTGAAGGAACAGACGGTGTGTTGCAAGACAGATCAGGCGTTGCACTGTGTGGAGCCTTCACCGTATACATTTGAGGAACGTGCCAGACGGGCGTGCGATTTTATCAGCCGGCACGGTGTCTTGCATCTGAATGACTATGTCCGCGTCAACGGTGTATGCCGCACAAAGGCTTCCGCAGAGTTGAAGAAGCTATCAGGCAATCCCGATTCAGGCATTGTTGCACACGGCAGCGGTTCATACCGCACTTGGGTGGCTGGATGAATGTCCGGATGGAGCTTCCTGTCACAAGATTTGTGCATTATAGCGGAAAGTTGTAACTTTGTACTGCAACGGGAATAATGTCCTTTCTATATTGAGAAAAAATGAGCGATATCTTTGAGAATAAGTCTGCCGTATTCGTTTCCTTAGGGTGCAAACTCAACTTTGCCGAAAACTCGACAATATGTGATTGCATGGAGAAGCGCGGGGCGCACAGGGCGAGGACAGGCGAGAAGGCGGATATCTGCGTTATCAACACCTGTACGGTTACGGAGATGGCGAACCACAAGTCGCGTCAGGCTATCCATAAGGTGATACGTGAGAATCCCGATGCGTTTGTTGTCATCATGGGATGTTATGCGCAGACTGACACTCAGAGGTTGGCGGAGATAGATGGTGTTGACCTCGTTGTCGGCATGGAGCAGAAAGGCAAGGTGCTGGACATCATAGAAGAAAAACTCATGGAAAACGCTTCGGAGATGCAAGCCAAAACATATAGCACAGAACGCAAGGACATTACGTCGTTTGTCCCGTCGTGTTCCCGAGGCACCCGCACGCGTTACTTCCTCAAGATACAGGATGGCTGTGACTATTTTTGCACCTATTGCGCTATCCCAATGGCGCGAGGCAGAAGCCGAAACGGCAGCATTGACTCGCTGGTAGGACAGGCCCGTCAGGCGGCAATGCAAGGCGGTAAGGAAATTGTCATCACAGGTGTGAATATCGGAGATTTCGGAAAATCCACAGGTGAGACGTTTTATGATTTGGTTAGAGCTCTGGACGATGTAGAAGGTATTGAGCGTTATCGTATTTCCTCTATTGAGCCCAATCTGCTGACCGACGAGATAATAGATTACTGTGCACGGTCAAGAGCGTTTATGCCCCATTTTCATATCCCTCTGCAAAGTGGCAGTGACAGTGTGCTGAAACTTATGCACCGCAAGTATGACACGGCGTTGTTTGCCGAAAAGATAGCCCATATAAAAAGTGTCATGCCTGATGCCTTCATCGGTGTAGATGTTATTGTGGGCACACGCGGTGAGGCACCTGAATTGTGGGAGGAAAGCTACTCTTTCGCTGAACGTATTGATGTGGCGCAGTTTCACGTGTTCAGCTATTCAGAACGCCCGGGCACAGCGGCGTTGCGTATCCCTTACGTAGTGGACGAGAAGGAGAAACAC
>CACXEH010000104.1 GCA_902766625.1 uncultured Bacteroidales bacterium
CTTAAAACAAACGCACCGGCACGAATTTCAGGAACTTTTAGCGGATAAAAAATAAAAAATATTTAGAAAAAACTTGGCTGATTGAATAAAACATTATATCTTTGCACTCGCAAAAGTAAGCTATACCCTCAAAGTTTAGCTTGGCTATGCAACGGGGTCTATTCGTCTATCGGTTAGGACAAGAGATTTTCATTCTCTAAAGGGCGGTTCGATTCCGCCATAGACTACAATAAAAATTAAAGATTAAAAATGGCAAATCACAAATCATGTTTAAAGAGGATTCGGCAAACGAAAACTCGTACAGAGCATAATAAGTATTATGCAAAAACCATGCGTAACGCAGTACGCAAACTCCGTGCAACAACAGACAAGGCTGAGGCTGAGAAATTGCTCCCCTCTATTCAGAAGATGTTGGATAAATTATCAAAGACTAACATCATCCACAAGAACAAGGCAGCTAACTTGAAGTCCAGTTTAGCATTACAAATCAACAAAATGGCTTAATCCGAACACCAGTTCGTGAAGACGCAGACACATATAGGTCGGGCAAATGTCCGGCCTTATTTTTTGAAAACGAAAAAGAACTAACTGCTCAAGAAAGATGAAAGAAGATATCATTGTTAAACAACTTAAGAACATTGTTGTTCTTTTTTCCGGCGATTCAGGCGATGGTATGCAGTTGGCAGGAAACATCTTCTCTGCCGTATGTGCCATTTTAGGCGATGACATCTGCACATTCCCTGACTACCCTGCCGAAATCCGTGCTCCGCAAGGAACCATAGGAGGTGTCTCTGGTTTCAAGATTCATGCCGGCAAAGATGTAATGACTCCCGGCGACCTCTGTAATGTCTTGGTAGCCATGAATCCGGCTGCACTGAAAAAAATGAAAAGTTTCCTCGCGCCGGACTCAATCATTATCATTGACGTAGACACATTCACTCCGGCTGACCTGAAAAAAGCCGAATTCGTGACAGACAACCCGTTTGAAGAACTTGGCATCACAAACGACGTCATAGCAGCCCCCTTGTCTACAATGTGTCTTCACAGTCTTGCCAAAATGGAAGACATGCCCAACAAAAACAAACTCAAGTGTCGCAACATCATGGCCCTGGGCTTAGTGTGTTGGATGTTTGAGCGTCCTCTCAATCATGCAAAGAAGATGATTCAAGAGAAATTTGCCAGCAAACCGGAAATAGCCGAAGCAAACATCCGTGTCTTGCAAGATGGATATAATTACGGCCACAATGTTCATGCCACCGTGGCAGTGCGCTATAAAATAGAGCCGCGAACACCGCAGAAAGGTCTGTACACAGAAATCAACGGCAACAAAGCCTTGGCCTTCGGACTCATGGCCGCAGCAGAAAAAGCCAATTTGGAATTGTTCCTGGGGTCATACCCCATCACACCTGCCACAGATATCCTTCATGAGTTGGCAAAACACAAATCACTTGGCGTCAAAACCGTCCAATGCGAAGACGAGATATCAGGATGCTGCATGGCCATAGGTGCTTCATACGCAGGCAGCCTCGCCGTCACATCAACGTCCGGCCCAGGCATCTGTCTGAAGAGCGAAGCCATGAATTTGGCAATTATGGCAGAACTGCCACTGGTCATCATCGACGTACAGCGCGGAGGTCCTTCAACAGGCCTTCCCACAAAAACTGAGCAAACAGACTTATTGCAGGCACTGTTTGGCCGCAACGGCGAGAGTCCGATGCCCGTACTTAGTGCCTTGACCCCGTCAGACTGTTTTGACACAGCATACATGGCGTGCAAAATCGCCATTGAGCACATGACTCCTGTCATCATCCTGTCAGACGCGTTTGTGGCTAACGGATCCTCCATCTGGCGCATACCAGAGCTGAAAGACTACCCGCCTATCACTCCCCACGATGTCACCGCCGACATGGCAGGAAAGTGGGCTCCTTATCTGAGAGACCCGCAGACACTCGTACGCTACAGGGCCGTTCCGGGAACAGAAGGATTCTGCCACGTTATAGGCGGATTGGAGAAAGACAGCAACACAGGCAAAATCAGCTATGAGCCTCACAACCATGAGGATATGGTTGAGAAACGCAGGACAAAAGTTGAACTTATCGCCCAGAGTCTGCCGGAATTAAAAGTTAAAGGTTCACCTGACGCCGACACACTCATTGTAGGATGGGGCGGTACATACGGGCACTTGCTCGAAGCCGTGACACGCATGAACGAAGACGGGAAAAAAGTAGCGCTGGCTCACTTCCAGTGGATTAACCCGCTCCCCAAAAACACAGAAGAAGTTCTGCGCTCATATAAGAAAATCATAGTTGCAGAACTCAACAGCGGGCAATTTGCTGCATACCTGAGAATGAAATACCAGAACTTACCTTACATGTATCAAATCAACGACATTCAAGGTCAACCCTTCGTCGAAGATACGTTAATAGAACAGATAACACATATAATAAACGAGAAATGATAGAAGAAAAAAAACTAACTGCAGAGGACTTTTCCAACAATGTCAAAGGTCGTTGGTGTGCTGGCTGTGGCGATTTCGGCATCCACAGTTCTCTAAAAAAGGCCATGGCCGAAATAGCCATACCGCCTTCGAAGACTGTCATCATTTCCGGTATAGGTTGCAGCTCCCGTATGGCCTACCATCTCAATGGTTATTGTTTCCATACTATTCACGGCCGTCCAATCGCCATAGCCTCAGGTTGCAAAATCGCAAATCCTGACATGAATGTGTGGACCATTTGTGGCGACGGCGACAGTATGGCCATCGGCGGCAACCATTTCATACACGCATTAAGGCGCAATGTAGATATAAATATTGTACTGCTCAACAACCGTATCTACGGTTTGACAAAAGGCCAGTACTCCCCGACATCCGAAAGAGGATTTGTTTCCAAGTCATCACCCTATGGAACAGTAGAGGATCCCTTCCGACCGTCCGAGCTAATCATCGGCGCCAGCGGTGAGTTTTTCGCACGTTGTGTAGCCACTGACGGCCCCGGCTCTGTAGCTGCCCTCATTGCCGCATCAAGACACAAAGGCACTGCCGTTGTCGAGGTGCTCACCAACTGCGTAACATTCAATAACGGCTCTTTTGACAGAATCTACTCCAAGGAAAGCCGTGAAGAAAATGCCCTTTATTTAGAGCACGGCAAACCTATGCTCTTCGGCAAAAACAAAGAATACGGCATTGTACAACATGGTTTTGACCTTAAAGTCGTCAAAGTGGGAGAAGGCGGATACACACTGAAAGACGTATTGGTGCATGACGCACACTGCACAGACCGTACGCTACACACAAAGCTATCATCACTGGAAGGTCCCGACTTCCCGCTTGTACTTGGAGTCATCCGCGATGTCACCATACCGACATACGAGGAAGAAGTGGAAAAACAAATCCAGGAAGTCAGCGCAAAGAAAAACTATCACAACTTTGCTGAGTTGATAAAGACTCAGACAACTTGGACGATAGAATAAAACCTTTCAACATACTTTTCATCCGTTAGCACATCTCTGAATAAAATTGTCAGAGATGTGCTTTTTGTATAATCATCCTTCGTTATCGAAACCACACCTCTTCCCCAAAAACGATATCTGTAAAAAACACTTAAAAAAACTTCGTCAGCCATATTTTTATCATGTTTTTTTTATTGTAATTCCAAATAAAAATGTTAACTTTGTATGTAACGAAATAAACAAATTCAAATGGAAAATCAGCAAAACGCAGGCACCAATTATTCCGCAAGTAACATTCAAGTTTTAGAGGGACTTGAGGCTGTTCGCAAGCGCCCTGCGATGTATATCGGTGATATCAGTGAAAAAGGACTTCACCATCTGGTCTATGAGACAGTGGACAACTCCATTGACGAAGCTCTCGCCGGTTACTGTACCCATATTGAGGTCACAGTCAATGAGGATGGTTCTATCACGGTTCAGGATGACGGACGTGGCATTCCTGTTGATATACACCCGAAAGAGAAAGTTTCCGCCTTGGAAGTTGTCATGACAGTTCTTCACGCAGGAGGAAAATTTGACAAAGGCTCATACAAAGTCTCCGGCGGTCTTCATGGTGTCGGTGTCTCATGTGTCAACGCATTGTCAAAGAAAATGATTTCCCAAGTGTTTCGTGATGGCAAGATATACCAACAAGAATATGCGTTCGGAAAACCACTATACTCCGTCAAGGTTGTCGGCGAAACAAGTTTGAGAGGGACACGTCAGCAGTTCTGGCCAGATGACTCAATCTTCACCACGACAAACTACAAATACGACATACTTTCCAACCGAATGAGGGAGTTGGCCTTCTTGAACGCCGGCCTGAAGATAACACTCACGGACCTTCGTCCTGACGAAGAAGGCAACACGCATCAACAGACCTTCTACTCCGAAGACGGGCTGAAAGAGTTTGTGCGCTATATTGACGCAAATCGCGTGCATCTTTTTGATGACGTCATCTATCTCAAGACAGAAAAACAAGGCATACCCATTGAGGCTGCCATCATGTATAACAACTCATATACGGACAACATTCACACATATGTCAACAATATTAATACCATAGAAGGTGGTACACATCTCACAGGTTTTCGCATTGCTCTGACACGTGTTCTGAAAAAATATGCAGAGGAAAGCAAAGCGCTTGAGAAAGCCAAAGTGGAAATATCGCAAGAGGACTTCCGCGAAGGTTTGACCGCTGTATTGTCCATAAAAGTCGCAGAACCTCAGTTTGAAGGCCAGACGAAGACAAAATTAGGAAATAGCGAAGTAAATGGTGCAGTGCAGCAAGCTGTCGGCGAAGCTCTCTCCATATACCTGGAAGAACATCCCAATGAGGCAAAATTGATTATCGACAAAATAATCCTTGCCGCCAATGTTCGTATCGCTGCCCGCAAAGCCAGCGAAACCATCAGAAGGAAAAACCCAATGTCTGGCGGCGGACTTCCCGGCAAACTGGCAGACTGTTCAGACAAAGACCCCTCAAGATGTGAGATATTCCTCGTTGAGGGTGACTCTGCAGGCGGTTCAGCAAAGCAGGGAAGGAAACGTGCCTTTCAGGCAATTCTGCCGCTGAGAGGTAAAATTCTCAACGTTGAGAGACAACAATGGCACAAAGCATTTGAGAGTGATGAAGTCAACAATATCATTCAAGCATTGGGCGTACGATTCGGCGTAGACGGCGAAGACACAAAGACAGCTAATCTGGATAAACTCCGCTACCACAAAGTCATACTCATGACCGATGCCGATGTGGATGGCGCTCATATTGACACACTTATTCTGACTTTGTTCTATCGCTACATGCCTCAACTTATTGAACGTGGTTATGTATATCTTGCCACACCGCCACTCTACAAGTGTCGTAAAGGCAAAGTGGAAGAATACTGCTATGACGACTCTGAAAAACAGCGTTTCCTGGAAACATATAATGACGGACAGGAAGAAGGTGTTACTATCCAGCGATACAAAGGTCTTGGTGAAATGAATCCCGAACAACTTTGGGCCACAACAATGAATCCGGATTCCCGTTTGCTCAAACAAGTTTCACTTGATAATGCAGCAGAGGCAGACCATATCTTCTCCATGCTTATGGGGGATGATGTGGGACAACGCCGTGATTTCATTGAGCAAAACGCCACATATGCCAACATTGATGCATAAAAGATATTCATCTATACTAAAAAAAGGAAAGAGGTAATCTCTTTCCTTTTTTTAGTATAACATAAGCCCATTTTTTACAATTTAATCACAGCCTTAATCGGACGATGGTCGGAAGCAATCTTTTCATCCAGCACTTCATATCCCTTCACTTTAACTCTTTTCTTAAGACTATTTTTATATACGGCGATGTAATCTATACACACGCGCGGTTCTTTGGATGGAAAAGTATATTTCGTCCTGTCTGAAATAAAATTAAAATGCTCACTCATTTTCACAATAAAATCTTCATGTGGTTTAGCATTCCAATCGCCAGCTATCAGAAATGGTTTATCCGCCAAATGAGCCTGCTCCATAATAAGCGGCAATGATTTCATACGATTTTCGGCATGTAGGCACAAATGTGTGCAGGCAAAATAAAATTTCTTAAATTCACATATGAGCAACACACGCGGCTCCATTCCTGGCAACGGCACACGTCTGACGCATAAAGGCTTCTCTTTGCTCAAAATCCCAACGCCATACTTCCCTCCGCCAAAATCAATAGCCTTGGCATAAGTATAATGCATACCCGTCTTTTCACCCAAGACTTTCATCTGATATGACTTGCAACGCACTGTCACACTGTCCAACTCTTGTACAGCTATGACGTCAGGATGATTGGCGGAAATAATATCTGCGATTCTGGCCTCATCCAATTTCTTGTCCATACCTTCACAATGATGCAGGTTATAGGACATCACTGTCATTTTCTGCGCATAAGTTAATGTACACGCCAAAACAAACAACACTATACTACATAGTCTTCCCATATTCTTAAAATTTATATTATACCTTCTTTTTTCAACGTTTTCCCCATCTCACACAACTCTTCGTACCATTCCTTGCCAAACCTTGCCATCAATGGCTCACGCAGAAATTTATAAACAGGTATTTCCAGTTTCGCACCCAGATATCGAGCACTTTCACATATATCCCATTTATGATAGTTCAAGCCCGTCAAACCACCACTGAATTTCTTTTCACGGATTGGGTACAATGAGCATGAAATAGGTTTGTCCACATCTATCTCGTTCCTTAATTTAGCCTTTTGGATAGCACACTGACACGTACCATGCTCGTCATAACATGTAAAGACACAATCTTCACCATTAACGATACTCGTAACCAAGTCACCTTCTTCATCAACATAGCTTACACCCTGTTCCAGTATCTTATCCTGAGCCTCTGGTGAGAGATAATCCCATATCTTCATCACTATGTTCTCTATAGCCTCTGCTTCTTCCGGCGTTATTGGTGCCCCAGCATCACCTTTTACGCAACAAATACCCTTGCAACTGGCAATATCACAGGAAAACAACTCTCGCATGCAGTCTATGGACAAGACTACATCACCGACCATTAATATGTTCATCCCTCTATTGTTCACTTACCAGTTAATAGGTTCCATATTGTTTTCTCGCAAATAAGCGTTTGCCTTCGTGAAGTGATGGTTGCCAAAGAAACCGTGATATGCTGACAAGGGAGACGGATGCGGGCTCTCGAGTATCAGGTGCTTTCCACCGTCGATGAGTTTTCGCTTTTGTTGAGCATAATTGCCCCACAACAAGAAGACGACACAACTTTTCTTTTGATTTATAATAGAGATAACATTATCTGTAAATGTTTCCCAACCTTGCTTAAAATGCGCTCCGGCTTTTCCCTTTTCAACTGTCAAAGTCGTGTTAAGAAGCAATACTCCTTGTTCTGCCCATGCTGTCAAGTCACCGCCAAAAGGCAATGCACAGCCTGTGTCGTCCATCAATTCTTTGAATATATTACGCAACGATGGTGGCAATTTCATACCCATAGGCACAGAGAAACTCAGTCCCATAGCTTGCCCTGGCTCATGATACGGATCCTGACCAAGAAGCACCACTTTGAGTTTTTCAAACGGACATAATCTGAAAGCCTCAAACACTTTATCCTGCGGCGGATAACAGGTTTTTGTTTGGTATTGGGCATCTACAAACCTCTCCAAGTGCTTGAAATAAGGTTTTCCAAACTCATCGGAAAGCAGTTCTGCCCATTTTCCACGTACTTCTTTCTGCATCACTCAGGACTTCTCATTCTTTACTCAGAATCTCAGTCCGTTATCAGGTTTTCACCTGTCATGTCAGCCGGTTGGGCGAGTCCCATGATATGAAGGATACTCGGGGCCACGTCTGCCAATATACCATTTTTCACCTTCGCATCCTTATTTTCGGTCACGTAGATAAATGGCACAGGATTTAACGAGTGAGCTGTATTTGGCGTACCATCATCATTTAATGCAAAATCTGCATTACCATGGTCGGCGATGATAATAGCCTCATAACCTGTTTCCTTAACAGCATTGATAACCTCACCCACACATTTGTCGACAGCCTCAACAGCTTTTTCAATAGCGCTGTAAACACCCGTGTGACCAATCATGTCACCATTAGCGAAGTTCACTACAATAAAGTCATATACATTCTTCTTGATGCTTGCAACAAGTTTATCTTTTACCTCATATGCACTCATTTCAGGTTGCAAGTCGTATGTAGGCACTTTAGGAGACGGCACCAAGATACGGTCTTCACCGTCATAGGGCTTTTCCCGCCCGCCATTAAGGAAAAATGTCACATGTGCATATTTCTCTGTTTCTGCAGTGTGCAATTGTTTAAGACCTTTTGAACTGATATACTCGCCCAAAGTGTTTGTCACGTCGTCCTTTGGGAACAATACCTTCACGCCCTTGAAACTGGCGTCATAAGGTGTCATGCAATAATATTTCAAGTCCTTAATGGTCGTCATTCCTTCTTCCGGCATATCTTGTTGCGTCAGCACCTGGGTAATTTCCTTAGCGCGGTCGTTGCGGAAGTTGATGAAGATGACTACATCGCCTTCTTTAATGCGCCCATCCACATTTGCATTAACGAGAGGTTCCATAAACTCATCAGTATCCTTATGCTCTTCACTGTCTGCATCGTAGCAATATTGTACGCCTTCAACCATATCGTCCACTTCTTTACCTTTACCATGTACCAACTGGTCATAGGCAATCTTGATACGGTTCCAACGTTTGTCGCGGTCCATAGCATAAAAGCGACCTATGATAGAGGCAATTGCCGCGCCATTGGCTTCACATGTCTTGGTCAAATCTTCGATAAAGCCCTTACCACTCTTCGGGTCGGTGTCACGACCATCCATGAAACAGTGTACATATGTATGTTTCAAATCATATGCCTTAGTAATCTCTATCAACTTCTTCAGATGATCAATACTGGAGTGTACGCCTCCGTTGGACGTCAATCCCATCAAGTGAAGGCTTTTGTCTGTTTCCTTAGCATAGCTATATGCCTCCTTGATGCACGGATTCTCCATAATGCTGTTGTCACGGCATGCACGGTTAATCTTTACCAAATCCTGGTATACTACACGCCCTGCACCAATATTGAGGTGCCCAACCTCACTGTTACCCATCTGACCGTCGGGCAATCCGACATTCTCGCCACTCGCCTGAAGTTGAGCGTGTGGACATGTCGCATTTATTTTGTCAAGATTAGGTGTCGGCGTGTTGTAGATAACATCCGATTTACTTTTGTTTCCTATTCCCCATCCATCAAGGATCATCAAAAGAACTTTCTTTGCCATTGCTATAATAATTTTAGTTGTTTCAAATTTGCATACAAAATTACGAAATAATCTCCTTTTAGAGACTGTTTCTCACTGTCTATCTGCCACAGAGTCAGCAATCGTCACAACCGCCCTCACCGAATATTGGCTTCCTGTTATTTTAAGTGGTAAATGATACGATATTTACCACTTTCCAATTCAATCGGTTTACTCGGATCATACTGCGTCGAAGGGGTATCTGTACGGCGGTCACGCTGTTTCTCGTCATATACAATGCCGTATCTTACAAGTTTCAGCAGCGGTATTTCAGCCGAAACAGCTTTGAAAGGCACTTCAACAGTAGCAGTTGTCCCGGCAGGTATCTCGACTTTCAAGTCGAATGTCTTTTCCGATTTTGTCCAGTCTATGTTAATATTGCCATAAGGTGTAGGCTTGGACGTTCTGACGAAAGTAATACCGTCAACCATTTGCGGTTTGATAAAGAAATGTTTGTATGCCGGTTGAGCCTCATCGGGCAAGATACCGCCAAGCGCTTGATAGAACCATGAGCCAATGCCATTATAACAATTATGTATGCGGCTGCGCCGTGCATTCCAATGTTCCCAAGTAGTTGTGGCATTGTTTTCTATCATATATAAATAACCCGGGAAACTACGTTGTTTAAGCATATCGTACATCATCTGCGCCTCTCCCGCACGAGTCAGCCACTGGGTCAATATAGGTATTCCCACGAGTCCCGTAAAGAAATGGCCTTCAAAACGGTTGTATGTCAAGTCCTTCAAAGATTTGTTTGCCTGTTTCTGCAAATTTTCCGGTGTCGCACCCACAAAAAGAGGAAAGGCCATATCTAATTGCAGGTCGTTGGCATAAGTGTTTTTTGAAGCGTTGAAGTATGTCTTATGTATCCTCTCGTTGATTTCAGCATGTTTCCTTGCATACATTTTCCGGTCTTGTGTCTTACCCAACACGCCGGCAACTTTTGCCATAATGTCATAACACCAACTCATGGCACAACTGTTGACCTCATCGATACTTTCCGGATGCAATTGATGTTCCTCATTAGGCAGTGCCCAATCACCCAGAAACCAATGCCTTCTCGCCGTGTTAGGCCACCTGTTGTTCAAGGTCACCAACCCGTTTTCCATGTAAGATTCCGCAAATTGCGCAAAACGCTGCATGTTGGGATAATACTCCGCCAAGATGTCTTTGTCGCCATATTGAAGATATGTCTGCCACGGTGCATTAGCCATAAACACGCACCAGAACGGACCACCGCCGCAACGGTTGGAAACGGGTGCCGCATGCGGAAGATCACCATTTTCTTCTTGTGCGTCGCCATAGGCTTGAATCCAGTTAACATAGAGCGGATAAAGTTCATACATCGTCTGTGCCGCAAGGATTGAGGCATTGCCGTCACCGCCGTAGCCCTGACGCTCCAGATGCGGGCAATCAACCATGTATCCGCTTTGCGTCAAGCATTTAAATGTGTAATGCACCATATTATGGATAGCATTAATATCGTCATCATTGCAAACAAAAGAAGACTTCGTATCGTAGCCGGTATAAATAGAATATGCCGTAATATCGTCCAGATCAGGCATCTCGTCCAGACCAGTAATCTTGATGTACCTGAAAGCATGATAATTGAATTTATTACAGAAGATTTCACTGCCCTCTCCGCTTGCCGTATAATGGTCAGTAAACACACCAGCTTCAAAATCGCCGTTCAATCCCAGCATGTCGCAGTAACTGATATCAATCTTCTGCCCCTTGCGCAACTGGCCGAACTTGATTTTTGCCCATCCGACCACACTTTTTCCCATATCTATCATCCAAATTTTTCGGGTGAAATTACTGATATTTACCGGTCTTATTTTTTCCTGAATCTTATTCGGCTCGCACATCATCGGTGTAATCGGCCTCTCAGGTACGGCAGCCTCTATGGCATTCTGCCATGTTGCTTTATCCAGCGTCGCTGAAGTCAGGTCTGGCAAGAGTTCATTGGCATTGACATTCTCGCCTTCAAACTTCACCCTTCCCCATGAACCGGGAAAATAATATCCGCTGGTTCTCGCTTTCCATGTGCAATCAGTCGAGAGCAGAGTCCTCCAGTTTCCGCCTTCCAATATATCAATCTGCGCTTTGGTATACGGGCCTTTACCTATGACGCCCTTGACTGATGCATCATACCATGCTTTGCCCAACCATACGACAATATCGTTTCTGCCTTCTTGCAGAAAAGAACGGATATCATAGCTCATACTGCGGTAGCGCTTGGCGAATTCCACAACAGACGGACACAACACATCATTGCTGATAGCTTTCCCGTTAATATATATTTCATGGTATCCCAAGGTACAAATGTGCAGAAATGCCTGTTGAGGTTTACTTGAGATATTGAAAGTTTTTCTCAACATCGGCGATGCCGTCGTATCTGCACGTGCCATACCGATAAACTTGCCCTTCCAGTCTGATGACTTGAGCAATCCCACAGAAAAACGTCCTGTAGCACTCCATGATGACTGTGCGCCAGTCTCATCCCACGCCCTCAACTTCCAGTACACGACGCTACCCGACGAGAGTTGCTTACCGCCATACTTAATCCATATACTTTGTTCGGATTCCACTTTGCCCGTATTCCACAAATCAGCTTTTTCCTCTGTCACCAATTCCGGCGATGAGGCAGCCAATATCTGATAAGCCTGCTGCTTAATACCATTATGGTCAGCGGCTATTTTCCAACTCAGGGCCGGCGTAGTGTTGTCTACGCCCCATGGATTCTGCATCATCTCGCATCTTAAATCAAAAACTCTTACAGCCTGTAATGTGATACTTACAGTCAGAAACGTGAACGCACAAAGAAGTCTTGTGAAATTATTAGAACTTTTCATATGAGTATTTTCCTTGAATACTAAACAAAAATACGACTTTTTTACCGAAAACAATACCTCCCGCTCTGTGTTTTATTTCAACAGTCGTCAGCATTATCCCTTTGCGACAAAACCCATATATTGCAAAAAAATAGTAGTTTTGCAACATCTTAGCCGATACAGATATGCTGATACGTTCACGGGCATTGGTCTTAAGCAGACTGAAGTATAATGACACTTCCGACATAGCCTGCCTTTTCACTGAGGCACTCGGGGCTGTCTCTTTCGTTGTCCGCATATCAAAAAAACGCCGTGCGGGTGACAAAAGCATCTTGTTCCAGCCCCTCAACCTCTTGGAGATCGAATGGGACCATCAAGAGAATAGTTCTCTTTCACATATCAGAGACGCATGGTGCTATTACCCCTACAGTGACCTTACAAGCGACCCTGTCAAGATAACGATAGCATCGTTTCTCTCAGAATTTCTGTATTATGCCTTAAGAGACGAACGCGAAGACGAAAAACTATATAACTATCTCGCCTTGTCACTTCAATGGCTGGATGCGGCAGAACACGGTTTTTCCAATTTCCATATTGCTTTTCAGGTTCAGGTGTCACGCTTTCTGGGCATTTCCCCAAATATCTCCGAGTATAGCCCCGAAAGAATATACGATATGCAAAACGCCTGCTACACCAATACGCTGCCCGTTCACGGCTACTACTTACAGGGTGCGGAGGCAAACTTTGTCAAGGACCTGATGCGCATGAATTTTTACAACATGCACTTGTTTCACATGTCCATCGCGCAACGCAGCCGACTGCTGAATTTAATCAACACGCACTACAGTCTGCATGTCCCGCGTTTTCCCGTGCTCAAATCTATTGAAGTGCTCCGTGAGGTCTTCTCATAAGAACCGATAAGAAAACTATAGCTATAAAATAACAAGCCGGACAAATCACTTGCCCGACTTGTAAGCATGAAAAAAAATCAAATTATTATATCTGGGCTTTTGCGCCCCATATGTTATTATTGCAAAGATAAGACTTTTTTTGAAAACAGGAGATACAACATTTCTATTTCTTTCTGATTTTTTCTGTCTAGTGAGATTTTTCTCTTCACTCACAACATGACAGGGTTACTCCTCAAGGCTCACGAGTAGATCCATCACAATAAAAAAGACACGCCGCTATAAAGAAAACTTACCTGTTGGAAGGATTAAGCACATCTTGCTTTGCTGCGGCATACAGCTCTGATTCCGGAGGAATAACGTGTCGTCTTGGCCTGACAAGTGCTCCATTCCAAAGGCTGGAACATACGTTCCATAGGACGGAACTTACATTCCATGTCATAGAACCTACATTCCATCCTTTGGAACGGAAAACTTACCGGCAGAAAGTTCAAAACCTTACAGGGACGTTGACAAAAAAAATCCCGCAAACGGTCAGGCTGGGGCAAGGCTGCTCCCGCCGTATTCACAACACCAGATAATCTGAAGAGAAGCACCTGACAAAGGTGATTCTTACTCATTCAAGAGGCCGATTTATATCAAGATAGAAAATCAGATTGTAGCTTTGAAAAGTCTCAGGGTCCCGCCGTCGCTCTCGGCATAACGCGTGAGCATGTCTTGCAAATCTTTGCCACAAGCCAATGTGTCATGCTCATTACCATCGTAACCATTGATGGTAAAAAGCACACGGGTTGTGCCAAGTGCTATCTTAGTGCGCTCATTGTCGCTCGTAGGTGTGCCGATGCCACCTATACTATCACGGTAGACTGGCAGAAACTCTATGTTCAGCACGCCTCTGCCTATTCCTTCATACGGTTCACCAGCACGGCCGACACCCAGCTCTAAGGTATCGCCTGCTATTTTGTCCTTATCAAAACCGCCTATGCTGTATCCCCAGCGCATAGAAGCCAGATTATTACAATCCACCAGCGTGGATATCTCGTAGAGATGTTTCCCTTGCAGAAAACGTCTCACCAAAGCCTCGTTGGAAGGACGGTATCTGCTGGGGTCCTTGCCAAGCAGCCTGTAAACTTTGCGCGTGGCTTCAATACCTGAACGGCTTTTGAGTGTATCTGGTGTGAATTGTTCGGAAAGACGTTTCTCCTCAGCGTAGATTTCCGCCCACAGGCTTTCGTCATGCGCATTGTTGGCGACGTCGGCCTCAAGGACAGCCACGCACAGTTGTGGACAAACAGCAGTTATTTCCGATGAAAAAAGAATCTCCATATTAGATGTGTGCCAGATATAATTTGAACGGGGTATCGTGCTGTATCCGTCATGCGGCTACAATATTTTTATCGCTCCGCCTGATTCATGATGTCCTCTGTCTGCACTCTGCGTTGTTCACCTTTGATGTCAAATCTCAATGTGGCACCTTTCTTATTAACATCAAGAGTCACCGGCGCACCCATGACGAGAGGCAGGTTAACTTTGTCATGACCAGCAGGAAAACCGCAAAGTACAGGTATGTTGTATTTGGACAGATACTTACTAAGCATCGTCTCAACGTCCTTATAATCCAAGTCGGCGCCGCAATCAGTAAATTCACCCAATATGACACCCCTGCAACGTGACATAACACCTCTCAACTGCAAAAGATTGAAGAGCCGGTCTATGTTGTGCATCGTCTCCTCAATTTCTTCTATAAAAAGAATAATATCCTGATGCGCAGTCGCATCTGCCTCACTGCCCGTTATCGGCGCAATCGTGGAGAGATTACCACCCACAAGAACGCCTTTGGCATATCCGTCTTTATTTAACGGATGGGCTGGCAGACGATAACAGGGAACTTGTCCGAAAAGCAAGTCACGCATCAACGTGCTGGTCGTATCACTGGAATTATTAGCAAGGTGCGAACTCATTGCACCATGAATACTCATCACGCCGGCACACGCCTCCATCTCAAGCAGTGTTGTTATGTCACTGTAACCCACAAGCCACTTGGGATGAGCAGACAATTCTTCCAGACGGAGTTGATTAATTAAATGTATTGTACCATAGCCTCCACGGTTACAGATGATGGCTTTTATGTTAGGGTTGTTCAACGCCCAACGCATATCAGACAAGCGTTCTTTGACAGTTCCCGCATATTTTCCGGCATGAATTTTACCCACGTGTGGTCCGACGACAGGAACAAGCCCCCAACCTTTCAAAACCTCAATTGTTTTAGTTACATTCTCCATTGCGGTATGATATGACGGTGATATCAATGCCACGGTATCACCCGTCTGAAGAAAAGACGGCCTAACACAATGGAAGGCTTTCAGAGGTTGTGACACTCTATCTTGTGGCACATTTTTCGAGACAGTACATGACGCCAAAGTGAGCACTGCCCATACAGTCATGGCCAGTGCGCCCGATAAACGGATAATTATTTTTACCATATCATTTTTAGATTTGGATGCAAAGATAACAACTTTTCGCCATGCGGCAAGAAAGATTAATGTGACAGTGATGCGATTTTTGCCATTATATTGGAAGGCGGACGATGGGCATCCAATTCGTTTTTCATAAAATCCATGTAAGGCGCCACATGATCAAAAAACTGATAATAGCCCTTACACAAATAATTAAGTCCCGGCTCACCATTAGCCGACTTGCAAAAACGATTCTTCGGACATTCGCCGTTACAAGCAAAAGAATATCGGCATTGCCTGCACTGCATGGGCAGACCGCCTATTTTCTGCTGTCCGAACGCCATCTGCCGAGGACTGAACATCATCTCAACAAGTGACTTCTCATAAATATTACCCAGTTTGTACTGCGGGAACACGAAATGGTCGCAACTGTAGACGTCGCCGTTCCACTCCATTGCTCCGGCATGGCCGCAACTCTTGGACAAAGAACATATGCCAGGAGTCACGCCGGCCCAATTGGCAAGCGTTGAATCAAAGAGTTGCACAAAAACCTCTCCGACATCCTTTCGTACCCATTCGTCAAAAATCGCACACGTGAAGTTCCCCCATTGCTCCGGAGTCACGGAGAAATCAGTAACCGTCTCTGACTCACCTTCGTCAACAGCAGCAAGATAACGCCCGTCATCATGTTGAAAGATACGCTCCACAATGGGCGTAAATTGAATAAACCGGCAATGTATATCTTTGAAGAAGCGATAGAATTCCAACGGATGATCTCCATTGAGATTGTTGACAACCGCAAGGGCATTCCATTCCACACGATGCTTGTTGAGCAGTTCAATACCATGCATCACCCTGTCAAAGGAACCGGCACCTCCGCGAGTCTTGCGATAAGCATCGTGATACTCACGAGGGCCGTCAATGGATACACCTACAAGCCACCCGTTGTTATGAAAAAACTGACACCAATTATTAGTAAGCAAGGTACCGTTGGTTTGGATACAATTAGCGACCTGTCTGCCACGGGCGTATTTCTTCTCAAGGCGTATCACCGTTTCATAGAAATCCAAATGACGGATAAGCGTCTCGCCGCCATGCCACGTGAACAGCACCTCTGGCGTTGTGACACTTTGCATATATTCACTAATGAACTTCTCCAAAAGTCCGCTGCTCATCAACTGCTGTGGAGAGTCCTTATAGAGATATTGCTTCTCAAGATAATAGCAATACTTACAGGCAAGGTTGCAGGCTGCTCCTGCAGGCTTTGCCATAATATACATTGGTCGTGCAAAAGGAGTTGCTGTACGCATATATTGATATCGTTTCTATGCAAATGCAAACTTACGCATAAAAAATTGTCTGTGCCAATAATACGATAAAAAAAGAGCTTTTGACTCTTATCAAAAGCTCTTTTTGTCAAGATGTTTATCAGAACAATTTGTTAGGATATACACCTTCATCTATCAGTTTCTGAATCTTTGCAACTGTGTCTGGACGGTCTTCCGGATATGTTACGCCGAACCATTTGCTTGAAGTGTCAAGGACCTCACATGTGGCCGTGTTGTCTTTGATAAGTTTATCCATCATCAAAGGGATAAAGAATTCTGCCTTGAGGTTAGTCTTTGTGGATTCCAATCCGAGGAAGTATTTGAAATATTCCTGGCTGTACTTAAAGTAATCGGGTGTGAAACCCCAGAAATTCATACTGACAGGCGTTGTGTCAGGAATCGCGGTCCACGTTGTACCGTCATCTTCCAAATATTTTACCTCGCCATCAATGCGCTGTATTTTGGTACGCTCCACAACATCACTGAGATAGCCTTTGGCATCAGTTCCACAAACGCCACGAGACACTGTGCCACTCTCGCTCAGAGTATTGCCGACACGGAAGCCGACCATTGCATATCTGTTCTTGCTGCCCTCAGGAAGGTCACTGAGGAATTTACCCATGACGCGGAAGGAATCTGCACCATAGAAATCATCGCAGTTGATAACTGCAAACGGCTCTTTGATGACATCTTTGCCCATTAACACCGCATGGTTAGTGCCCCAAGGCTTTGTACGGCCTTCAGGAACAGTAAAGCCTTCAGGAAGGTCTTCCAAAGACTGGAATACAATCTCTACTGGAAGATGGCCCTCATATTTGCTTGCAACTTTATCACGGAATTCTTGTTCAAAATCTTTACGGATAACAAACACCAGCTTGCCAAATCCAGAATGAATCGCATCATAAATGGAATAATCCATGATTGTTTCACCATTGGGACCCAGTCCGTCAAGCTGTTTCAAACCACCATAACGGCTACCCATGCCTGCAGCCAAAAGAAATAATGTAGGTTTCATTTTGATATATAAATTTAGATATTCTTGTTTTATAGACACAAAGTTAACAAATAGTTGTCAAATATGACATCAACACATCTGCTTAAATAAAACTCTAATTCCCGTAACCAATGAGCCATACAGAAAGAACATCAGAACGGATACCCGATAGCAAAGTGCAAAGCGAGTCCATCCTTGAATTTATTGATATTATAGTAACCACTCTTATGAGTATCAGCAGGGTCATGTATAGCGATTCCCAGGTCGAATCGTAAAACCAGAAACTCCAAATCATAACGCAGTCCTGCGCCTGTTCCTACTGCAAGATCATTGAAGAATCTGGACAACTTGAACTTTCCTCCCGGGCGTTTCTCATCTTCGCGCAACAACCACACGTTGCCAGCGTCAAGAAAAACAGCACCCTGAAGACTACCGAATAGCGGAAAACGGTATTCTATATTCGTTTCCAATTTGATATCACCAGTCTGATCCATATACGAATATTTTGTTTTTTCCGTAGTATAATGTCCCGGACCAATAGAACGAATCGTGAAAGCACGTACACTGTTAGCTCCACCGACAAAGAACTGATCACTATACGGTGCGACATCTGAATTACCGTATGAATACACTATACCCGCAGCCAAGCGAGTAACAAGACGTGTATTCTGGCTTATTTTGAAGTTGTTGTGCAATTCTGTCGTCAGTTTGAGATACTGGGCAAACGGGTTTGACAGCAGATGTTTATCTTTTTCATTGAATGACTTTCCGCCTATGGCGTAGCAAGCCGAAGTGATGTTTCCTGCTTCTTTGACAGATATCTGCCACCATACAGGATTACGATGATGGGGCGCCGACTGGTATGTAAACGTGTATTGCATGGACGGCACGAAACGATCGCGCATACTGGTAAAGAGAGCGGGGTTCTCTCGCATAATGGAATCAAACTCCACGCTACTCCGTATGAGTTTGTCATAGGACAAAGAGAACGGTATTAACTCATGGCGTGTAGTTTTGTTTTTGTGCCACGAATAGGTTACTTTCGTTCCCAAAGAAAACAGATTGAAGTACTGGGCACGGTTCATCCAGTCAGCACTGATAGAAAATGATGTTGCAGTAGGAAAGCGGAACGTACGCCGGTTTATACCAGGGAAAACAATGTGCGAGAAGTCCACCGAGAACTGTGTCCCTACCTCATATGAGTTGAAGAGATCACTGCTTTTCGCGTTTTCGTTGCGCGTCCGCCACTCATACGATCCATAAAGTTTCCAATTCAGAAACTCCGCACCCCTGAAGGCATTTTTACGCTGGATATTGAGTGACAATCCAGGACCTATTCTATTGGCATTTTTTTCTGTGACATTCATTTCCAAGTCTGTTGTATAGGGCCTATCCATCGTCGCATTAATGTAAAGATCCAATGTGTCACATGTCTGAGATGTATCTCGGGGCATGTAAGTAAGGTTGTACTGACTGAAAACACCAAGAGAAGACAGGGCTGACTGCGTGTTTTCCTGGTCTGTCTGCCTATACAACCGCCCAGAGCGGTGAGCTATGCTTTGGAACCATACAATAGGGCGTAAGGGTATTTTTTTGCCTTGGTATTGAAAGTGCACATTGCGTATGTCAAACGATTTGAACGTTGTATCGGCAGTTTGTTTTGAAATATTAATATATGTGTCACCCATATACCAACGATGTTTTGCACGGTTGCGGATGTTTGCAGATGGGAACATAATCAATTGCACTTTATATGGTTTCATCAGCGTATCTGCACGATATGTGGAGTTGGAGGCTTGGTAGAAATAGTAACCTTCATTGCGAAACAGTTTTTCCAAACGCGACTGTTCACCCGTGAGATTAATGACATTGAACGGGTCGCCGCTACGCAACAGACTCTTGCTGGAAGATTGTCGTATCAAACTGTCTTCCACAGGAGAATAACCGACATAGTTGATAGAGTCCAGACAAAAGACCCTGCCCGGCGTAACGTCATATGATATTTTGGCTTTACGTTTATTCCTGTTATAGTCAATGTTATATTTTACATTGCCATGAAAGTAACCGTAATTATGCAATGTGTTTGTCGCGACTTTGACGCGAGTGTCAGGGTTAACCGTGGTAATCAATACAGGGTCACTGGCAAACGATTTGAACATCCACTTCTGGAATTTTCCAGTCTTGTTTACATATTTATTATAAGCCCATAGTCCGAAGGGGAATGGTGTGCGATAGTACGCACTACCAAACAAAGGATTGTTGGGCGCATACTCCAATACGGCATTGACTTCCTCTGAAGCCGTTGCCAATGCCGATGCATTGATTTTACGTTCTGACTTTGAGACATCATCCTCTTTTTTCTCATCATCCGGTTGCGACAATTTGGCTGCAGTACCCTGAAACATCTTGTCCACACGCTCCACTGTTTTCGCTATCGCCATGATAACACCTGTGGTATCTTTTTTAGAGGATTTGGCTTTTTGCCTGCCCTCTTCCAAGTAATCTATACGGTTGACACCCGTGTACAATGTTTCTCCCTCCGGCAGGTTGCTCGTTGTGGAACATGCATACATCAGGCATGTCACGATGACAAAAAAGAACGTCTTAATGTGCTGCATCATCTTTAGTCTTTTTTCTGGGTTTCAGGAATAGTTCTCCCAGTGAATTCGTCTTACTACGGAGGACAAAGCCCACGCCCGCAGTAGAGTAATAACCTTCCAGCGGGTCTTGTGTGTCATTGTCGTAAAATAAGCGCAAGTTGCGTGTGGAATTGCTGTCCAAACGATATTCCAACGAGATATTATCAATAAAACTCTGATTACGGCTGGCATCTTCCGCACCTGCAGTGACTTTACCGCCAATAACAAACGTCACGCGGTCGTTCCACAGATGTTTGGAGAACTGGAACGAGTAGTCCGTCTGTGCATTGCCTGCGGCACTTGTTGAACCCTCCATGCCTACAGTCAGGTCCAGAGTTTTGAATGCGTTACCAGCCACATTCTGTATCTCGCTCTGTAAAAACGCATTCAGCGCATTGTTGGCCTTGAATGAAGATTTGTTATTAGACGAATAGTACATACCTGTCGCCAACATAGTGACGGCAACTTTTCCTCTCTCCTCCTCCGACATACTGGCCAAATCATTTTGCACATTCATGTCGCTTGGGGCTTCTATCAGGAACCGCAGACCCATGTTTTCCAATGTCTGTGAAATGGCGACACCTACATTAAAGATTACCATTCGAGTAGCCGATGAACCGTCGCTCACGCCAGCACGTGTCGTTTCCATTGCCTTGATGTTCAGGGTCGGATTAAATGGTTTCCCCGTAAAGGTAATATAGTTTTCGCCTGACAGTTTGAAGGTCTTTAGCGGAATAAACGGCAGTTCATATTTCATCTCGCCGCTCTTGAGGTTAAACCTGCCCAATAACGTCATATTCCCGCTCGGCAAATATTTCATCGTCAGATTCCCGCCGCCTTTACAGTTGAAGTAACTATTTCCGTCCGCGCTCAACTCACATCTGATTTTCGATTTTTCGTCTATCTTAACATTCATGACCATCAGCATTTTAGAAGATTCAACGACTTTCTGCTCTATATCAGTAGTATCATTGAAGTCCTCAAACTCAACCAGGCCGCTCAACCAGTCGTCTACTGTCAGCGGACCATCTTTCATGATATATGTCATGTCTGTCTTCCCCAGAACGTGGAGGTTGCCTCTGATAAACATAAAGTCGGTAGAGCCTTTCACTGTGGCATCTATATCCGAGAATACCTTTCCATACAACAAACTGGTCTTGGTCTTCTCGGAGTTGACAATTAGGAATTTCTTTGCCTTGACAGCGATATCCATCATTATCTTATCCAGATTGCTGAAATTGATATTTCCGTTAAAAGTCAATGGTGTCGGATTATTGGCAGAATACATGGTAATACTATCAAGATAGATACAACTTTCCTTGATATGCAGAGGCTTGTCCTCCATACTGAGATTAACGCCATAAAGCGGTGACAACACATGCAACGAGTCTGGCATTATATCGCCGTTGAAGATCAACCTTGAGGTTGGCCCCGTAATGGCAATACTACCGTCAAGATTACCCTTCAATTCCAATGTACCATCCGACGGCAAGAAAGCATTCAAAAACTCGCCAGGGAATTTCTCTAAATTGACGACAGCGTCCAGTATTCCTCCGCCGGCAGTGGAATATGTACCGTCTATATTGGCCACTTCTTTGCTTTTATTCAATATAAGAGCATTGACGTAATAGTCTGAGTCCTGTGGTAAAAATACGACTTCTGCGCCAAAATCGCCCATGTTGTACGTCTCGTAGCGGAATTGCTCCATATCTATAGCTCCGGAAGCAGAGAGCGTGTTATCCTGTTTAATGACATGAATATCGCCAGACAGGAAACCGCCCATATTCGGCATATATGGCACCACACTGCACAACTCGTCTATGTTTACTTTGCTAAGACTGACTGTAATATCGTTTACGGAGTCTTGCTGCATGGCGTTGACCTTCAAGCCTGTATGGTCATCTGCAAGAAGGTCAATATCAGCCAGTATAATCTGATTCGGTTTAATGGTAATAAAGTTGTCGTCATTGACCTTGAACTTGCGGTATGCTATCGTTGATGTCCGGGGGAAGATGTGCAAAGTGATATCGTGACTTGGACTAAGTTCTCCTCGAATGCCCAGATTCAGGCCTTCTACGTTTTTGGAATCGTTAATAACAGATTTCACGCTGAATCCGTCAGTCAATAACTCTCCGTCCAGCCTTGCATTGAAGCGATTGGGATTTTTTCTGCTGGTGTTGGCTACGGTGCATGCAAGCTTAAGATTCGCACTGTCTTGCATGAGTGAAGCCGTTGTCTTTTCAAGCAATAAGTCACCTGTGCGGAAAGCATTGAGATTCATCGTGCCGTTTATTCCCTCCCCCTGCACGGATTTAAGGTCCAGGCGGAACTTGTCGTATGTGTATCCGTAATAATCGAGCAACTGGGCTATCGGGTTGAAATGTCCTGCCTTAACGTGCATCTCCAGCGTCGGCAAGGTCTGCTGCAACACGTTCTGATCTATTCTGGCTGTGTCTATCTGCTGCTTTATAAGTTCCGTAAGTCGGGTAACGCTTTGGCTGATAGTATTGATACCGCCAGGTGAGAAAAATCTTACCAAAAGGTCTCCGCTGCGCAAATAGGCATAGGTGCTATCATTTGACGTTCCGATGCGGAATCCCACACTGTCAGTCGGATATCCTGTAGTCGATGTTATAATGTTCAGATGCTTCAACAATCCCCGTGCATCTACTCTTGAGCCGTCAAATGCCGCTGAGGCAGTTACGCCCATATTCATCATCAAATGCAGGGAATCGACATCTTCAATAAGATACTGTAACGCCAAGTCCTCAATATCGCCTTTGATTATCGCGCGAACGTTTTGCGGGGTGATGTCTGCAACAAAAGCCGTTGAACTTGTCAGCATAGGATTCTGACTGATAAGTCTGCCTTCCAGCTGGCCGTTTTTCATATCGGCATCCAGCTTAATATTGTCAAATGGCAATTTATCATAAGTCAAATATTGTATGTGAGTCTGGCTCTCCAGCACTGTAGTGTTGTCTTTAAAGTCAAAACCACGTCCTTTCAAATGACTGACTGCCGTAAGGGGAGACAAGGGCAATCCCGGCAGATATATTCTCAGCGGGAACTGATGAGCATCCAGTGTCAGGTCATAAGCTGTTGAATTGGTATTGATTTCGCCTTTGATATTAAGCCTGCCATTGCCTGAATGAAGAATAGCATCCGCAATCAGATTATCTCCTGCCATTTTGAACTTGCCGCCAAGCTGTAAACCCGACGGAACATGGATATCGTCAGGTATCAGTTTCCTAAGCGGAGATATGTCACCAGCTTTTATCTTATAGTCCAAGTCAATTCCCCGCCTACCGGATAGGATGTCACGGATAACGCCCTTGGCTTCAAAATCAACCACTTTTCCAAGTTTTACCTGCATTTCATGCACCTCTGCCCTGTCCACATTACCTGTGATGTGCGCCTTGATATTCAGCGGCTCGTCAGGGTAATAGTCCTTATTGTTACTAATAGCGTCCCCGACAATGAGTTCAAGATCTTTTCTTCCGATGAAACCCGCGATTTTTACATCCATCTTACCATTTGTTCCTGCTTGCAAAGCATTCATGGCAATGTCAGCCTTGGCACTCAATGTTGTCTGTGGTGTTTTCAGCATCAAGTCCGGCAGTTTGATTCTGTCATTGTCATAAACGATATGTCCTGTCAAATTATCAACCTGCAATCCTTTTGATTCCGCAAAAGACAAAGCTGCGATGTTTGCCATGAGTTTGCCATCGTTATATTTTATCTGGTTCGCCTTGAGGAGCAAATCGCTCACACTTATATGATTGTAATCCAAGCCTGAAGTCTGATATGCCTCATATGGCACATCGTAATTGACTGCCGACTGACTTAACTGCACATTGCTGACAGTATAGATATTTTTGCCTATGTCGGCTTTGACACTGTCAATGAGAGCTTTCCCTATCTCAGCCCCTATACACATGGAGTCGCCTGGAAATTGCAGAAATATCCTTGTGTTTTGCACGTCGGCCCGATGGAGCAATATCTCCATCTCTGTTTTTTCCGATGTCGTCGTGTCCTGCCGGGCTGTGTCGTTGAGCAAAACATCCACTTTGCTGTTATAGAGTTTCACCGTTCCCAGTTCAAGGAACTTATCAGTAAGACTGTATTCCGCAGGAATACTTATATCAAACAGACCTATATGCCCTTTAATCTGCGTGTCACTGATGAGATTTTTTGTATTGACATCCGTATCGGAAAGAAACAATTCATCCAAAGCAATCTTTCCCTGGAACAAGGGAAGGATACGAATACCCAAGCGTAATGTCTTAGCGGAGAGCAATGTGTCAGGACGTTGGACGGCTCTCGTGCCGTTAAGATTAAGGTCAAGTGGAAAATACAGCCGGACATTGTCTATAGTTATTTCTGTTCCGGTTTTTTCTGAAAGATAACGGGTGGCCTTATCCTTGACATACGACTGGACCGGCGGCAGATAGATTAATATGGCAAGGATAAAAAACAGAACGACCGGTGTCGCTATCGCAATACCAACGCCTTTACGTATTCGGTTAAGATGTTTTATCCTGCTCATTTTAGCATGCAAAGTAAATATTTTTTATTGAATAAAACGCATTTCATTGCAGTTTTTTCAAGTTA
>CACXEH010000105.1 GCA_902766625.1 uncultured Bacteroidales bacterium
CAACCTATGGAACGGAGAACGTGTGGGGCAAAAATGACACATCACTCCTCATATATCCGGACAGGATATGGCAGAGTTCATGCATTGTAAGAGGAGTTTTAATCTGTCCGACGGGTACTAAAAATCACTCACCCACAAGAAAGTGAAGTCTTCAGTTTTCTGGCATAAAGACATCGCCTTCTTGGTTTTCCATATCCTCATTGTCCTCATATGGATGATAAGGCACATCCGTTATGGAAACTGCCATAGCAAGGGTAAGGACACTGAACACTGTGTTCCTACCGCCGTCAAAAGCCTTTGCTAACGATGTCAAAGTAGCCGTGGATGTCACGACATCATCCACAAGAAGGATGTGCCTGTCATAAAATCGCTCTGGCTTTTCTATCTTGAAGATGTCTTCGACGTTATGGTGTCTTTCCTCATACATTAACTTTGTCTGGGTACGGTTAGAAACCTTTCTGATGATACCGTCCGTAATGACCGGTAGACCCGTAATTTCATGTATGCCAATAGCCAACTGTTCCGACTGGTTGTAGCCACGCCGGCCTTGTCTGTCGGGAGCTAACGGTACTGCGACTATCATATCTATGCCTTTGAAAAAAGACGTTTGCAACAACTGTTTTGCCATGATACGCCCGAACGTGACACCTAATGATTTTTGATGCTTATACTTAAGTCGCTGAAGTATCAAATGGCTCCGCGCCCCTTGGGTATACGTAAACAGAGAAGAAGCACGGATAATGGGCACACGCCCCCAGAAGTATCTTTCAAGAATATTTCCCGAATGATCTGAAAGATTGGTATAAGGCAGTTGTGACAAGCATACCGCGCAGATATCTTTTTCATTACCACATAATGGCTTTTGGCATACGACACAACGTCCCGCATACGAGAATAAAGAAGAGAATATGTGTTTTTTCATAGTAAAGTGGCACACAGAGGAGCGGTCACACCTCGTGTGATAATAGAAGACTTAATGTAAAACTTAATCGGGCGTCTGCTGCAATTTTATAACTGTAGAGATGCCGGATGCAGTTTTTAAGGTCAAGTTAGCAGTGCGCAACAGCCCCGTCTCGTTTGTTTCGCAGGTAACACTGGTTTCCGTATATCCTGCATCAAACGATGTTGAATCAGGATTTGCCCATGCAGCATCACTACTCAATGTACCATTGGTATATAATGTAAAAGCTAACGTTGCTTTTGTTTCATCTTTTTTGATTACTTCCGTGAATGTGGCTTTTATCGTTTCGTCATTGATATACATTCCTTCCGGTTTCTCAATATTCAGCCAATAGGTCTGCATGAAACGATGTCCTATCGTTTTGCCGTTACTGTCAATTTGCAACGCGCCGTACCGGACGGCATTAGTCTCGTTCTCGGTGAAATATACAGGGACCTTTTTGGCATCGTATGCATTTGCAGCGACTTTGCCATGCATATCCCATGCGTCCATACTTATCCACGAAGCAGAAAGGCTCGCATCCCAGTCTCTTGTGGAGTAAATGGTAACGGTATCTACCGTCTGGTCAGCATATATGACATGGCAATCCATGAGGGGATATATTGCCACTATGTCATTTTCTTCACTTCGACCTACGTCACATGATACCGCAACAAATGCGACAATACCACACATCAAAAAACGAACTAACTTTTTCATCGCGTTTCCCTTTTAATTATTGCAAAAATAGTAAATAATTTACATCGGTTACGTTAAATTAATATAAAAAGATGTCACACCCGTTTGAGGGACAGGAATTCTACCAATCGTTTTTATTTTCCATTCAAGAAGAAATCTTAACTTTGCATCACAAAACAGAATATTTTTGAATTATGAAATATTTTATCACACTCATTTTGATGCTTACCATTGCCCTGAACATACAGTCAGGCAATAACCGGTCAGCCTCGACAACAAAGTCGAATCTCAACAAAGTATATCTTAAGGCATTGGGATTCGGAGGCCAGAAGTTTACCAAGAAATCTACCGGTGTATGGAAACTCAACAATGGCATTACCATCTACAGTACAGACGCTTACGGTAGCCACATTCGCGGATATGCAGGTCCGACGCCTTTGTTTATTGCTGTTAATGAGAAGGGCAAGATTGTCAGCATTGCCGCTGCACAGAATATTGAGACAGAAGAATATTTCAGTTATGTTCTGGAAAGCCCGTTGTTGAAGAAGTGGAACGGCAAGACGCTGAAAGAAGCTGCGACTTTCAAACCCGATGCCGTAACCGGCGCAACATATAGCAGCACTGCGGTTATCCGCACCGTTAACGCTACAGCCAAAAGTCTTTCTGAGAAAAAATAAAGTACCTACACGTTATGGATACAAAAATCCCTTGCAGGAAACTCCAGCAAGGGATTTTTGTACTCGAAGCGGGACTTGAACCCGCACAGCCATTCCTGGCCAAGGGATTTTAAGTCCCTCGTGTCTACCGATTCCACCATTCGAGC
>CACXEH010000106.1 GCA_902766625.1 uncultured Bacteroidales bacterium
AGCAACAAACTGAGTGGACTGGGACAGTTGAAATTCCTCAAGCGTTTCGTCATGAACAAATTCAACGAGGTTACATCACTGAACCTCAGCAGTAACAGCTACCTTGAGTACATCGATGTCAGGAACAACGCCAAATTGGCATTGGTGACATTGCCGGAGTCATCTCCGATTAAGACACTGATACTCCCGTCAAGCCTTCAGGTGCTGGAGATGAAGGACCTTGGAGAGCTGACATCACTGACAGTGGATGGCGGTTGGGCGAATGTGTACAGAAGCAGCATCCGCGGATGCGAAAAACTCGGTGTGAGCTACGCTATGCTGAAAGGATGGTATGATAACAAGAACAGTGCTGACGAAGAGTGCGGGCTTACGGTTTATGGCTTAGACTGGACCGGCACGGGAAGCATCACGTCAGCGGAACTTCTCGCACTGGGCCAACTGAAAAAGAACGGAGGTACACTGAACCTCAGAGGCAAAATAAGACTTAGCAACGAGATGACACAGGAGAAGGTGGACGCCATAACGGAGATATTCGGCGGCGGATGCTTCAGCAAGGACGCTGACTTGTGGATAGACGCACCGGCAGGCGTGCTGCTGAGCGGACCGTCCAAGATAATGGAGGGAGATGACGGACAGTTCTCTGTGGCGGTGTTCGGTGTAGAGACATCATACACGGTGAGATACAGTATCTCATCCGGCAGCAGGCAAGGTTGCAGCCTTGATGCGGAAACAGGCATTCTCACCACGGCTGAGACGGGATTGAGCGATACCGCATTGTCGGTAAGCGCATACGTCAAACCGGAAGGTGCGTCGGGACGGACGGTGACAAGGCAGGTCACCATAGCCCAAAGGGTATATCCGTCCGCCACCAACGCAAGCGTGTCCGGACCTGAGAGACCGGACAGCGGAAGCAAATACCAGATGGTCATCAATGCCGGTGTGGAGATAACGGGCGAATATGTCACGGAATGGAGCGTGAGAGGTGACGCGGCAGAATTTGTCACGATATCATCCATGCGCAAGACAGAGTGTGTGGTCGCAGTTTCCGGAGGTGTGCCTGGTGAGGTGACGGGATATGTGGACTGTGTTATCAAGCGTGTCAGTGACGGCACCGTCAAGACGACATTGAGCAAGAGCATATCCGTCATCGACGAGAACATCGCCTTCACCAGCAACACACAGCCTGCGCTGATGGCGAAGATGTACAGCAAAGGATTCGCCGCCAACCAGAACTTCATGACCAAGGATGAGTGCGCCGCACTGACGGCCGACGATCTCCAGCCTTCAAAATCGGACCCCGCTCAGAGTGTATTCTATCAGATGAATATGACAAGTTTTAATGAGTTCGTCTATTTCACAGGTTTGACAGAAATAAAAAAATACACTTTCATGTATGCGAAGTTCAATAGCATAGTCATTCCAGATACTGTGACAAGCATTGGTGACCAGGCATTCTCATCATGCAGAAATCTTGTAAATATTATCATTCCAAATTCAGTAACCACTATAGGAACCTATGCGTTCTCTCAATGTGAAAGTCTGGCGAGTGTAGTCATTCCTGATTCTGTGATAACTATCGGCACACTATTATTTTCAGGTTGCACAAGTCTTATAAGTATACATATAGGCAGCGGTATAAGTACTAATGCAGAAATGTTACTTAACGGTTGTCTTAATATTGCGAGTATCACTGTATCAGAAGGCAACACCGTATATGACTCGCGGAATGACTGCAACGCCATAATTAAAACCAGCAGTAACACGTTGATTTTAGGTTGCAAAAATACAGTCATCCCTAACACGGTGACAGGTATTGACACTTATGCGTTCGGCAGAACACAATCCGCGCCGACAAGTGTGGTGATTCCAGATTCGGTTACAAGCATTGCGACTTATGCCTTTCAAAATTGCCCAAGTCTCGAAAGTGTAGTTATAGGCAGCGGAGTGACAAACATTGATGGTAATGTCTTTGAAAAATGTCAAAATCTCACAAGTATTCGCGTAGTCGCGGAAAACACTGTGTTTGACTCACGGAATGACTGCAACGCCATCATTAGAACCAGCGGTAGCTCACTGATTTCAGGTTGCAAAAATACAGTCATCCCTAACACGGTGAAAAGTATTGGCATCTACGCCTTTTCGTACAACAAAGAACTTGTAACCATAGTCATCCCAGACAGTGTAACTGGCATTAGCGACCGCGCGTTTGTCGGCTGCACCAGTCTCGAAAGTGTGGTGATTCCAGATTCTGTAACATACATCGGTCAGAGCGCATTTGAGTACTGCAGTAATCTCCGAAGTATAACTATTCCTGGTGGTGTGCGTTATATATCTTGGTATTGTTTTCAATATTGCTCAAACCTTGAAAGTGTAACGATAGGCAGCGGAGTGAAAGAAATAGGGAGAAACGCGTTCTTTCAGTGTTCATCTCTCAAGAGTATCGTGATTCCGGATTCGGTGACCACAATCGAAATGGAAGCCTTTTATCAGTGCGGTCTCAAAAGTGTGGTTATAGGCAGCGGAGTGACAAACATTGTTGGAAGCGCTTTTTCATTTAATGGAAATCTTGAGACAATAACCATTAACCTTCAGGCAGCTCCGACATATTGCTTCGGCATCTCATATTATACTTCAGGTTACAACAAGCGAACGGCAGGAACGAACAGACTGTATGTGCCGGCAAACGCCACTGGTTATGAGGAAGGTTACTGGACGCAATATCTGTGCAACAGCAGCTACGGCGGATTCACGTTATCGAAAACCTTATAACAACATACAAAACGACAGGAATATGTACAGCAAAGGAGAAATGACTTATGCGGACGCAGGCAAGCTGCTGGTGGGCGATAAGGTAATCGCCTACCAGGTGCCGGGCGACGGCAGCGGATTTACGGAAGAGGTGATAAACATTGACGACATGCGCGTGGAGGACGGGTACCTTGTGTATTCCGGTGGAAGGCTGAGAGAGCCTTACCGTCCGCACGAGACCTACGCCAGTCTGAAGACGCGCCTCGTGAAACGGCGTTACAGCAATGATGACCAGATAGCCATCATGCTCAATGATGACGCAGAGGCAATGGAGAAGATGCAGGAGTGGCGCGCATGGAGCGCAAGACTCGCGCACAAAATATTGTCAATGCAAAGAGAGGAGGAATAATCATGGACTGGCTGAATTATGTTTTATCATGCCTGACGCTGATTGCCGGCGGCGGGTGGTTCGTCAATTACAGAGCCAAGAAGATGCAGGCTGAGGCCGACGGCTGGAAATCACAACAGGAAGTGTACCAACGGACCATAGCGGACCTCGAAAAGAGCTGCGAGTTTATCAGGGCTGATCGGGACCTGCTGCGCAAAGAAAACGAGGAACTGCGCGCCGAGAACATGGACTGGCACAAGAAGTTTGCGGAACTCAGCGCAAAATTCCAAGAGCTGCAAGAGAAAGTGGCACGGCAGGGACGCAGGATTGAGGCACTGACAAAGGAAAGCAAGAAAAAACAATGACA
The DNA here is from genome assembly GCA_902766625.1 of uncultured Bacteroidales bacterium. Lineage (GTDB taxonomy): Bacteria > Bacteroidota > Bacteroidia > Bacteroidales > Bacteroidaceae > UBA6382. The sequence goes on from CACXEH010000106.1 coordinate 3,504, forward strand.
CTCATGGAAATATCACAGACAGGTATCGATTTTATAAAGAAGTTTGAAGTACTCAAATTGTACGCATATAGAGATAGTGTAGGTGTCCCGACAATAGGGTATGGGCATACAAAGGGCGTGTACATGGGCATGGCCATCACACAGAAACAAGCCGAAGACCTGTTCCAAGAGGACGTCACACCTATAGAGAAGATGCTAAACGGCATGGGCATCAACTTCAGGCAGGGACAGTTTGATGCACTCTGCTCCTGGATATTCAACCTCGGACAGGGCAAATTCAACTCTTCCACGATGAAGAGATCCATCGTCGCAAAAAAGGCTGACATGGACATCACTGACCAGATGGTCAAGTGGTATTACGCCGGAGGCAAGCCGCTGCTCGGCCTGAAACGGCGCAGATGCGCTGAGGCGAACATGTGGCTGGGAAGAGAGGTGTACTACGTTGACGCAAAAGGAAAAATATGCAAAAGATAATATACTGGATAGTGACATTCCTCTCAGGATGTATCGTCGGAGCCTGTCTTCGAGAGAAAGAAGAGCATACTGACAGAGAGAGTGTCAGGGACACCGTCATCGACACAGTAAGGTATGACATGCCGGTGGCAAGGGACAGCGCGGTGGTAAGATACATAAAAGTCGTTGTGCCTGTAAAAAAAGACACAGAAACAGGCAGAAATTATGCGCAAAATTCAGCGGAAATTATGCACGGGGAGCCATGCCCTGCACTGGCAGTTGACAGCGACAGTGTGAGCGTGGTTCTTCCCGTCACGCAGAAGCACTACAAGGACAGCGCATACGACGCATGGGTGAGCGGCTATATGCCACGGCTTGACAGCATCAGGGTATATCAGAGGACAATCACCAACACTATACACAGGAAACAGCCGAGGCTGTCCGTCGGCGTTGTCGGCGGCTACGGCTACGGCATGAGCAGCAAGAGGTTTGAGCCGTTCATCGGCATCGGCGTGAGCTACAGGCTTTATCCGCCATAAAGAAAAGACCAGGGAAATAAAAAATCCCCTGGCTTTATAAAAAGAAGAACCACCAACTTTTATAAAAACTCGCCTTAGTGACGATGTGCCAGGGGTTATGCCCTAAACATCTTCACTAAGGCTTTGTCTTTTTGTGGTGGTTCGGGTACAAAGTTAAACAAAAAAAATGATTTTGTACAAATGAAAGTGGCGGAATTGTTGAGGCTCAACGGAGCAATGATGAAAAAGATGTCAGAGCATGACGTCAGAATGGATGACTGGAGATTTGCCGGACTGTATGATGAATACGCCAAAATGAGGGCCGAGGGAATGAAATACAGTGTGGCGGTGTACCGTCTGGCAGAGAGATACGGCGTGAGCGAGGCGACGGTGGAGAGGACTGTGAGGCGTCTGGGAAAGGAGTGCTGAGGTTTCATAAGGTGACGTTTCAAAAAAGCGTGTTTTTCTTGCGGGTAATGTCGAGAACGCTAATTTTGTCGGTGTCGATGCCACTTTAATGACATTTAATACTATTTGAACAATGAATAAATACTACAAATTACTGGAGAAAATTCTGGAGAACGGAAAGACCCAGACGAACAAAAAAGGAAACATTTGTTACCTGCTCAATGAGCAGTTGTCATTGACGCCAGCCAATCTGCTTGACATCTTCGAGAGTCATGGTATAGCACGAAAAAAATTGAAGAATGAACTGCAACTGTTCATGCGGGGAGAGCGTAATGTTGAGCGATACCGCGATGTAGGAATCAACTGGTGGGACTATTGTGGTTCTATCCTGATAAACAGTTATCCAACCTATTTTGAGAAATTGCCTCCTCTTATTGCAAAAATCAATCGTGAGAAACGCAACAGCAAGAATTATGTGTTGTTCCTTGGCTCAACTGATGCAGAAAGTAATCAAACGCCTTGTTTGAGTTTGGTGCAGTTCCAGATTGATGAGGGAGAACTTGTCGTGTCTGCTTATCAGCGAAGTAGTGACGCAAATTTAGGTTTGCCGTCAGACATTTACCATCTTTATTTGATGGCTCGACAAATAGATTTGCCTCTCAAATCTATCACGCTGAATCTCGGAAATGTTCACATCTATGAGAACAATATAGAACGAACAAAGGACTTGCTCAATGGTCATGAGAATGTGAAGTTTGAATTTAATGTTTAAAAGTGTCTGAATCGAAATGACGTTCAAGATATCTTAAAATAGTTTTCAAATCACATTTCGTTTTTCTACTCAAAAAACACATTTCGTTTTTGAAATTGCTCGCATTTCGTTTTGCTGATTATAGATGTCTATATTAAGATGGAAAGAAGGTATAATGCCGGAGGTATTCCCTCCGTCTTTGTCGGAGATATGAATGCGACGGAGAGCGCT
>CACXEH010000107.1 GCA_902766625.1 uncultured Bacteroidales bacterium
TACCGCTACGTCATGCAGCCCGAACTGTACATCAGCCTCAAAGAGCAGAAGGTCATCCGTGAGGCAGCCCTCAGGAGCGGCGTGATGGAGGCTTGCTGGGATGCGGGTAAGGTGTATGGGCTGATGGTGTGCAGGGGGTGAGGGGCTTACTTTACGACGGGCTTAAAGACGTGTGGCAGCAGCTTGTCGGTGTTCCAGAAATAGGGACGTGCCTCGTAGGTTCCTGTCGGTTGGCCCTGTGCGTCGTAAGACTTGGACGTCAGGATGGTGGTATTCTCCTCAAGGCGGAAATCGTTGGAAATGCCGTCCTTGGGGTTGATGTGGTCGGCGTGGTCGGCGGCGTAGACCAGCGGTCCGCGCTGGAGAGCCACCTTGTGGGGGTCTTGCTTGTCGGTGGCGCGGATGACGGGCGAGTTGAGGGCATATTTCACCATGTCGCCGTTCTTCCACTTGCGGCGGATGACGTAATAGCCGTCCACCACCTCCGCCTCGGGAGGTTCGCCGTTGATATAGACAGCCACCCTGGCGCCGTTCTGCGAAGCGTTGTAGGAAGCGGGGAAGCCGGTTGCCTTCACCCATCCGGGCAGGCGCAGATGCAGCGTGAACTCCTGTTCACGGTCCATCGCCAGGCGGAACAGGCACTGGGCGTACCACGGTATGCTTGCGGTGGCGAGGACCTTGAAATCAAGGTCGTCGGTCACGACGTGGGCATTGTGTCTGACCAGCAGGTTAATATAGACATCCTTGCCGTCGATGGCGTAAACCATCTGCGGAACGGCGGAGAGTATCCGTGCGACATCCTTCCTGTCGGCCTGTGACGAGGGGTCGTGCCATGCGCCTGCCACCTCGTTGAACATGGCGCGTTCGCAGATATCGAAATAACTGCTCCGGCGGGTCAGCAATGTCAGTTCAAAGGCGCGCATGGCGACATCGGCGGCAGACTTAAACCGTCCGGCGGCGCCGGTCAGTCCCTTCTCGCATCCCGTCAGCGAGATGCGGGGTTCCAGGTGTCGGTAAGCCGCCTGCAGCTTCGGCAGCTGCGACATCCTGGGCTTAATGGCGACGGGGCGGGACTGGAGAGAAGGGCATAGCGTCAGGGCGGAGTCCACCATCTCCAGCCAGAAAAAATCATCCAGTGTGACACTGTCGGGATGGACGGTGCGCAACGGTTTCTGAGCCTGCAGGGTGGACAGGCAGAGCATGCTCAGGCTGATAAAAAACGTAAACTTACTCATGGGCTGTTACATTCTCTCCGCAGCCAACATCGTTGCTGTGCAGTAAAAATTGTACAGTGCACGTAGCGTTTTGGCGACATGGCGGAGTGATAACATCTTTATGGTGCAAAAATAACGAAATCGGCCTAAATCTTATCCGCTGATACATTTAAATAATGATAAAATTATGTAACTTTGTTTGGATTTAGGCAAATGAAAAGCCTGTCTGAAACTGCTTTTCCAGTAAGTAGAATATCCAAAACAAAGAAAATGAACAAATTAAAATCATTCATGATGATAAGTGCTTTTGCGTTATCTTCGCCGGCAGTCCAAGCCGCCGACGGTTTCAGCTATGCCAACGAAAAATTCGCCGACATACAGATGCTGCGTTACAAAGTGGAAGGCTTCGAGCAGCTGACCCTGCAGCAGAAAACCCTGATATACTACCTCTCCGAGGCGGCGCTCTACGGTCGGGACATCCTCTTTGACCAGAACGGTGCCTACAACCTGCGCATCCGCAAAATGCTCGAGACTGTCTATACCGACTATCAGGGCAGCAGGGAGAGCAAAGACTTCAAGGCGCTGACCGAATACCTCAAGCGCGTGTGGTTCAGCAACGGCATACACCATCATTACGGTTCGGAGAAATTCGTGCCGGGTTTCTCCCAGACCTTCTTCCGCAACGCCCTCAAGAGCGTTGACCGCAAAAAACTGCCGCTGGAGCAGGGGCAGACGGTGGACAGGCTCTGTGACGAAATCTTCCCTGTCATCTTTGACCCTGCGGTATATCCCATGCGCGTCAACCAGAAAGACGGTGAGGACCTCATACAGACCTCGGGCGAAAACTACTACGGGCGGGGCATCACCCAGGCCGAAGTGGAGGACTTCTATGCCGGCATGCGGAAGACGGGCGACGAGCGCCCTGTGATGTACGGTCTCAACAGCAGGCTGGTCAAGGAAAACGGCCGGCTCGTAGAAAAGAAGTGGACCACCACGGGACTCTATGCCGAAGCCATCTCCCGGATTGTGGCCAACCTGAAGAAAGCCCTTCCCTTTGCCGAGAGCGAGGCGCAGAAAGCCGTCATCGGCAAACTCATAGACTTCTACGTGAGCGGTGACCTGAAAGATTTTGACGCCTACAGCATCCTGTGGGTGCAAAACACCGACGACCTCGTGGACTTCACCAACGGATTCATAGAGGTCTATGGCGATCCGCTGGGTTTCAAGGGCAGTTGGGAAGGCTTTGCCAACTTCAAGGACCTTGCCACTACGGCGCGTACGGAGACACTCAGCCGTAATGCGCAATGGTTTGAGGACCACTCGCCGGTGGACCCGCGTTTCAAGAAAAAAGAATGTAAAGGCATCAGTGCCAAAGTCATCAACGCCGCCATCCTTGCCGGTGACCTCTATCCCTCGTCCGCTATCGGCATCAACCTGCCCAACTCCAACTGGATCAGGAAGGAATACGGTTCAAAGAGCGTCACCATAGGCAACCTGACTGATGCGTACAACAAAGCCGCCCACGGCAACGGCTTTGACGAGGAATTTATCTACGGCAGTGACATCAAAGCCCTTATCAAACAATACGGTGACCTCTGCGACGACCTGCACACAGACCTTCACGAATGTCTGGGTCACGGCAGCGGCAAAATGCTTCCCGGTGTCTCCGACGACTCGCTGAAAGCCTACGGATCGACCATAGAGGAAGCCCGTGCCGACCTCTTTGCCCTCTACTACCTCGCCGACGGCAAACTGGTGGAACTCGGACTCACGCCGACCCCTGACGCCTACAAATCGCAATACTACACATATATGCTCAACGGTCTGATGACGCAACTCGTGCGCATCAAGCCGGGCAACACCATAGAAGAAGCCCACATGCGCAACCGTGCGCTCATAGCCCGCTGGGTGTATGAGCACGGCAAGGCGGACAACGTCGTGGAACTCTTCAAGCAGAAAAACAAGACCTACATGCGCATCAACGACTATGGCAAACTGCGCACACTCTTCGCACAGCTGCTTGCGGAGATACAGCGTGTCAAGAGCACGGGCGACTACAAAGGCGCGCGCCAGCTGGTGGAAAACTATGGCGTAAAAGTTGACGGGGCACTGCACAAAGAACTGCTCCAACGCTACAAGAAACTCAACATATCTCCCTACAAGGGATTCATCAATCCTGTTTACACCGCCGTCAAGGACAGCCGGGGCAACATCAAGGATGTCAGAATCTCATACACCGAGACATACGAGCACCAGATGCTGCGCTACAGTGCGGACTATGGCACATTGCCGTATATCAACAAATAAATGACAGAAGAGACAGCTTTGGCAAATAGGTATCAAGAGCATGATAAGCCGTATATCAACAAATAAATGACAGAAGAGACAGCCCATACGATACGCGCCATCAAACAGGAACTGCACGCCATGATGAACGGTCCTGTCAGTAACTCGCTCCGCGACAAGGGACTGAGATACCGTATAATATATGGTGTGGAGTGGAACCGTCTGCTGGACTTTGCCGCCAGTCTGGGGCAGAGCAGCGAACTGGCCGGTGCGTTGTGGAAAGAAGACATCAGGGAGTGCCGTCTGCTGGCAGGCCTGGTGCAGCCGGCTGACGAATTTCCCGAAGAACTGGCGGAGATATGGATAGAGGACATGCACTATCCCGAAGAGGCGCAGTACACCACGATGACCCTCTTCCAGAACCTGCCGTATGCCAAAAAAGCGGCTTTCAAGTGGATAGCCAGAGAAAACGGCATGTACCAGCTCTGCGGATTCCTGCTCTTCGCCCGCCTCTTTATGAAAAACGACAAGGCCGTGGACGACAGAAGCGCCAACGAATTTCTGGACCAGGCGCAGAGCCTGATACGCACAGACAATGCGGCTCTGAAATCAGCCGTCACCAACGCACTGATGAGATACGCATCCATGGGAGAGATAGAAACCGTCAAGTCCAACAGAATATTAGAACAGGCATGAAGTCACACAGCGAACACTATGTCAAAGCCCAAAAAGTTCTGGACAGCTATCTCAAAGAACACAAACTGAGGAAGACGCAGGAGCGCTATGCCCTGCTCGAGGCGGCATACAGCTTTGACGCCCCGTTTGACATACACGATATGGAAGAGCAGATGAAAGACTCCATATATCGCACCAGCCTGTCGACCATCTACAACACATTCATTCTGTTGGAAAAAGCCCATCTGCTCTTGCGCTGCAAACCCGACGGAAGATACAGCAAATTTATCGCCAACTATAACACCAACGCCCGGCAGTATCTCATCTGTTCGAAGTGCGGCCTGGTGCGCTCTGTCGCCGTGCCGAGGGTCAACAGGTCGGTACAGCTGACCAAGTGGCCCCGTTTCAAGGCGGAGAGTTACACGCTGTATGTCAGCGGTATATGCTATAGTTGCCAAAGAAAAATATACAAACAACAAATAACAACACACGATGAAACAAGGTAAGATTGACGCACTTTTAGGCATCGTCTTCGGTGATGAGGGCAAAGGTAAGGTAGTTGACTATTTTACGCCGAAATATGACATAGTGGCCCGTTTTGCGGGCGGTCCCAATGCAGGGCACACCATTATCTTCGACGGAAAGAAATTTGTGCTGCGCTCCATCCCGTCAGGCATCTTCAACGACAACACGCTTAACATTATCGGCAACGGCTGTGTCATAGCTCCCGACCTCTTCTATATAGAGGCGAAAGAACTGGAGAACGCCGGCTACGACATCAGGAAACGCCTGCATATCAGCAAACGCGCCCACCTCATACTGCCGACACACCGCGCCCTGGACCGTGCCTACGAGACTCTCAAGGGAAAAAACAAAATAGGCACGACAGGCAAAGGCATAGGTCCGGCGTACAGCGACAAGGCAGCGCGTATAGGCATACGCGTGGGTGACATACTGGACAACTTCGAGGAGAAATACAATGCCCTCAAGGCCCGCCACGCACGCATACTCGATGACCTGAACTACGAGTACGACATAGCGGAAGAAGAAAAGACATGGCTGGAAGGTGTCGAATACATGCGTACACTCACCCTGAGCGACACAGAGATAGAAATCAACAACGCACTTGCAGAAGGCAAAAACATCCTGGCGGAAGGTGCGCAGGGATCGATGCTCGACTTAGACCACGGAACATATCCTATGGTCAGTTCATCCAGTACGACGTGTGGCGGTGTCTGCACCGGTCTGGGCGTGGCTCCCACGAAAATAGATCAGGTATTCGGCATCTTCAAGGCTTACAGCACCCGTGTCGGATCGGGACCATTCCCTGTGGAACTGTTTGACAAGACGGGCGACAAAATCAGAGAGATAGGTCACGAATACGGTGCCGTGACAGGCAGAAACCGCCGTTGCGGCTGGCTTGACCTCGTGGCGCTGAAATATGCCGCAATGCTCAACGGCGTCACCCAGCTCATCATGATGAAAAGTGACGTCCTTGACGACTTCGAGACCATAAAAGTGTGTACCGCCTATCAAAAAGACGGGCAGCGGACTACCGACATGCCATACGACCTTAACGGCTGGGAGGCAGTAAACGAAGAACTGGAAGGCTGGAACTGTGACCTGACGCAGATGAAATCGGAAAGCGAATTTCCCAAGGCACTGTCGGACTACATCGCCTTCATAGAAAAATACATGGGCATCCCGGTCACCATCGTCTCGGTGGGTCCCGACCGCACGGCAACAATCATCAGAAACTAAACTTAATAATTACAATAATAAAATATGGAAAAAACAATATTAGCCATTTCAGGAAAATCAGGTCTATATGTCATGGTGTCGAGAGGACGCTCAACCATCATCGTGGAGACACTCGACGAACAAAAGAAAAGATTCGCAGTGGGACTGCATGACAAAATAACGTCACTGAACGATGTGTCAATGTACACCGACGGTGACGACACGCCGCTCCTGACGGTATTCAATAATATCAAGACAATGCAGGACGGCAAGCCCGTTGACCTCGACCCCAAGAAAGCCAGCAAAGAACAGCTGGAGGACTTCATGGCGAAAGCCCTGCCGGACTACGACCGCGACCGCGTGTATCAGAACGACATCCGCAAACTCATAACGTGGTATAACATACTGGTCACAAACGGCATCACCGACTTTGACCTGCCGGAAGAACAAAGCGAAGAAGCTCAGGAAGAGGCATAAGACTCATCCGGCATTACGGCTTTACAGATGTGCGGACATTTTGGCAAAGATAGCGCCAAAATGTCCGCATTTGTTTTTGGCACTGGATTTGATTTCTAACCAGTGAACCATAAAAAAGCAACGTATTATGGAAATGAACAATTATAATGCAGGACAAGAGCAGGGCAAGGCTTTGGACAGATATGCCAGAGACTTGGTGAAAGACGCGCGTGACGGTAAGCTGGACCCTGTCATCGGACGTGACGATGAGATAAGGCGGGTATTGCAGATACTGAGCCGGCGTACAAAAAACAACCCTATCCTCGTCGGAGAGCCGGGAACAGGCAAGACTGCCATTGCAGAAGGTTTGGCGCAGCGCATCGTCAGAGGTGACGTGCCGGAAAACCTGAAGCACAAACAACTCTACTCACTCGACATGGGAGCCCTGGTAGCCGGAGCGATGTACAAGGGCGAGTTTGAGGAACGTCTGAAAAGCGTCATCAAGGAAGTCGGGGAGAGCAACGGCAACATCATCCTCTTTATTGACGAGATACACACTCTGGTTGGTGCAGGCAAGAGCGAGGGTGCGATGGATGCCGCAAACATACTGAAACCGGCGTTGTCGAGAGGCGAATTGCGCTGTATCGGGGCGACGACATTGGATGAATATCAAAAATATTTCGAGAAAGACAAGGCACTGGACCGCCGTTTCCAAATCGTCATCGTGGATGAGCCGACGGTAGAGGACAGTATATCCATACTGAGAGGACTCAAAGAACGATACGAAAACCATCATAAGGTGCGTATCCAGGACGACGCAGTCATTGCCGCCGTACAGTTGTCATCGCGCTACATTACCAGCCGTTTCCTGCCAGACAAGGCGATAGACCTGATGGATGAGGCGGCGGCGAAGTTGAGCATTGAGCGCAACTCCATGCCAGAGGAACTGGATGACGTGACGCGCCGCCTGCGCCAGCTGGAGATAGAGCGCGAAGCCATCAAACGCGAAAAAGACACCGAAAAACTCGAACAACTCAGTAATGAAATAGACACGCTGAGGAAAGAAGAAACAAAAATACGCACGCAGTGGCAGAGCGAGAAATCGGTTGACGAAAAGATACAGAAAGACAAAGACGAAATAGAACAACTCAAATTTCAGGCTGAAAAAGCCGAGCGCGAAGGCGATTACGGTAAGGTAGCAGAAATACGCTATGGCAGGTTGCAGGCATTGGAGGATGACATCGTCCGGCTGAAAGAACAGCAGAAAGCCGCCTCGCAGGGTGAGACCTTGTTGAAAGAAGAAGTCACCAGTGAGGATATTGCCGACGTCGTGAGCCATTGGACAGGCATACCCGTGTCTAAAATGCTGCAGAGCGAGCGCGACAAACTGCTTCACATGGAAGAAACCCTCCACCAGCGCGTGATAGGTCAGGACGAGGCCATCAAGGCTGTCAGCGATGCTGTGAGACGGAGCCGTGCGGGCATACAGGACCCTAATCGGCCGATAGGCTCCTTCATCTTCATGGGTACGACGGGTGTCGGCAAGACCGAACTGGCGAAAGCCCTGGCAGAATATCTGTTTGACGACGAAACCATGATGACGCGAATTGATATGAGTGAATACCAAGAGAAATACAGTGTCTCGCGTCTGATAGGTGCTCCTCCGGGCTATGTCGGGTATGACGAAGGCGGTCAGCTGACCGAGGCGGTGCGCCGTAAACCTTATTCCGTCATTTTGTTTGACGAAATAGAAAAAGCACATCCCGACGTCTTCAATATCCTGCTACAGGTATTGGACGACGGACGTCTCACCGACAACAAAGGCAGGACGGTCAATTTCAAGAACACCATTATCATCATGACGAGTAACCTCGGCAGCGACAACATCCAGCGGTATTTTGAAAAGATGGACAACATGGCTGCGGGTGAGCGTGATGCGAAAAAGGTAGAAATGCATGCGGCGATGCTAAACATACTTAAAGGCCATTTCCGTCCGGAGTTCTTGAACCGTATCGATGAAATTATCATATTCGAACCGCTTCATCAGAAGGAGATTGAGGCCATTGTAAGACTCCAGATTGCACAGGTCAACAAACATCTGCTTGAAAACGGTACCAACTTGCAAGTCACCGATGCCGCCGTCAGCTATCTTGCCCAGGCAGGATTTGACGCTGAATTTGGCGCAAGACCGGTCAAGAGGGCTATCCAAAGAGATTTGCTGAATACCTTGAGCCGGACCATACTTGAAGGCAAACTGCAAAAAGACGTGCCTATTGTCGCAGACTTGCGTGACGGGCAGATAGTCTTCGGGAATGCGGAATAAACGCAGAGCGTATATAGTGAAAGCCGCCTTTAATAAGGGCGGCTTTCATTTTGATGTTATGGAATGGAGGAGATGGTCTATTTGAGGTTCGAGTGGTTGCGTGCCGTCGTTGACAATCACGCCATCTGCCTTGGCGGCTCTTTCCGCGTCAGTTAGCTGCAATGCCATAATCCGCAGGACATGTTCGCGTGAGTGGCCGTCGCGGTTTATGACACGGGCGATTTTCACCTCTTCGGGTGCGGTGACAGCGATGGCGTAATCCACATCCTCGTTATAGCCCGACTCAAACAGCAAGGCACATTCAACGGCAACGACAGGACATGTTTGTGCTTTTAGCCATTGTCTCATGCGGCGACGTGTCGCAGGATGAACGAGGGCATCGACATGCCGGGCATATTGTTCCCCCTGTGCAATGTAAGCTGAAAGCAGAGCCTTGTTTAGTGTACCATCGCTTAGGATAATGGGTGAACCCGTCAAGTCGGACAGTTTCTTCTGAAGCTGCCTGTTCTCCAGCATTTCCTGTTTGGCTTCGTAGTCAGTATAAAAAACGGGAATGCCACGTTGCTCCAGCAGGCGACATATATATGTCTTGCCGCTTCCAATGCCACCGGTGATGCCGATACTATTCTTCTTCTGTGACATCTTCGATGAGATAATCAACATATTCCGGCACGATGCGGACACGGGAGACACCCGCGGGAACAGACTTCAGAGAGAGGTGCAGTTTGCCGTTTGTGTTCTTCAAGACATCATCATAGCTGATGGCAATGACAAAGTCATCGGCATTAACTTGTTTGTACATGGCAGTACCTATCTGGAATGTCACTTGCACGCTCGAAGGGAAAGTCTTGAGGTCTTTCGTCGCAGGGAAGTTAATATGCTTGATGGGTACATTGACGGTCTTCTCCGTTATTTGATCAATATCAACCCGAAGCACGGTTGTCTCCGGAACAATCTTTGCTCCTTTAATCTTTGATAACGGGATACGCCGTATCGTCTTCTCTTTCAACTGTGAGAGCGTGACGTAATCAGTATATATGGTTGAGAGGGTATCAAGTATGCTCTTGGAACTATATACTGTCACGGAATCAGGATAGAGCTTGACGGATGAAATGTTGTAAAATTTATTTGTGCTTATAGATGCCCTCAACTTCACTGGAACTTTGGAGTGAAGCCCGAAGTTGTAATAATAATCTATAGTGCTGGGATTGATGGCCGTCACCTTGGTCGTGGCTTGTAGTTTTGCCAACAGTGTTTTGGTAATGTCATTGTTTTTCAAAATTACATGACCGGATTGCTGGTCGTAATTCCTGAAATCAATATTCACAGTTGGCAGTCCACCTGAGTATTTGTACGAGAGCAACTGAGCGCCACGGTCTTTAAGGGTAACTTTGATATTGGGCGGCAGTGCGTTGGTGACAACGACATTCTCAGGGACATTCTTGAGGTTGAGCTTGAGATTAAAATCGATTTCCCGCTCTTCGTTCAGCGCGATAATATACCAAAACAATGCCGACAGACTGAGGCAAACAAGGAAAACAAAGAAATTCCTGCGTGGCCGTAAGGACACCGGTTTCTTGTCTAACTTGATTTGTTTATACTTTGACATTGCCGTTGATATATAATAAAACCATGAACGCTTACGGGCCATAAAGAATGTTCCGTAAGTCTCGCGTTATGCTGCTATCGGGACAGAAATTACACCTGCTGGCTTAAGCCTTCGCGAGAGTATATGCAACTTTTCTCGATTTGAATCTTTACGCCAGAAGCAATTTCGACGGTGACTATATTATTTGCAGGGTCAATCTGTTTTACCACTGCGTGGATGCCACCTGAGGTAATGACATTGTCACCGACTTGAAGTGAGTTGCGGAACTTCTCGATTTCTTTTTGTCTTTTCTTCTGTGGACGAATCATGAAAAAGTACATGATAGCGAAAACCGCAAGAATCATTATCCAGAAAGACCATTGTGAACCGCCTCCAGCCGCAGCTTGGAGCATAATTGTTAATGTTGTCATCTTTTTTTTATTTTATAAGTTTGTTGTCTTGTATTAATTTCCTAACCACATTATCCAGCAGACCGTTGATGTATGATGAGTTTTTAGGGTCGCTGTATGCTTTGGCGATATTGATGTATTCGTTAAAAGAGACACTGAGCTTGATTTCCGGGAAATTGATGATTTCTGCCAGCGCGGTAACCATGATGACTACGTCCATGATAGGCAGTCGGTCGAGTGTCCAGTTGTGTGTGTTGCGCGAAATGAGGTCCTCATATTCCGATCTGTTCAACAGCGCTTTCTCGAAGAGGCCTTTGGCAAATTTCCAATCCTCTTCGTTGTTGTATGCTTCCAGTAAAGGCTGGTTCGCGCCATTCTCTTCCTTGAAACGGTTAAGAGTCTTCAGTACAAAAGTATCTACGATAAACTTATCGTCATTCCAGTAGATGCTCCATTCTTCCACGGCATTCTCCAGAGACTCGTTGTCACAAATGTATTTCTTGTAGATCTTGCGCCAGAGATTTTTGTCAGCCTCATAACTGTCCTCTTCGCTCTCCATGTATTCCTTGTATGTCTCACTGCTTGTGATAATCTTATATAAGGATTGGATTTCGGCTTCCGCTTCCGTCCATTTGTGGTTTTTCTTATTGTCGGCAAATTTGTTGAGTTCTATGTTTTCGGACAACTGAGCTGCCAGGCGGTTATTTATGAAACGCGGATTTGGAAGATTGCCCTCACCCAGACTTTGCATACGGGTATATGATGACTCATAGTACTCTCGTGCCAAATCTGTGATTTCAGGTATAATCAGCAAGAGGTAATGGTATAAATCGTAAGCCTTGTTCAGACTAAAGGATAACTCGTCAACGGCTTGTTCTAACGACTTGCCCGGATTTTTAAAGTTGGTGTACACCAATTGAACAACCTTTAATCTGATCAATTCTCTATTTATCATAATAATGTTGGTTTTTTAATCTACGCGAAGATCGTTATGCAAAAGTAACCATTTTAATTTATTATACAATCCTCGGAGAGGTATTATTTAACAAAAAACATCTCATTAGGTGAAAAAAGAAAGGATTTCTTTCTTCTACCTTTAGTCTGGAAGGTAAATGTGTATTATTACGCTGCCTTTTACCAGTTGTCCGTATGGCGTCCTACTCCTTGGATCCGTAGCACAAATCGCCAGCGTCGCCAAGTCCGGGAACGATGTATTTGTGCTCATTCAGTTCAGGGTCGATGGCGGCACACCATATTGTGGTCTTGTCTTCAGGGAATATCGACTTGATGTAATCGGTAGCCTGCTGCGTGGCGATGATACATGCCACGTGTATATGTGCCGGGGTGCCCTTGGAGAGAAAGGCCTGATATCCCAATTCCATACTTTCTCCTGTGGCAAGCATGGGATCCGCAATAATCAGTGTCTTGTTGGTGATAGCAGGCGATGCCAGATATTCCACATGTACTGCGATTTCGGTACAGTTCTCGTTGGTGTAACTGCGATATGCGCTGACAAAAGCATTGTTGGCATGGTCAAACACATCCAGAAAACCTTCGTGGAACGGCAGTCCTGCGCGGAGAATAGTGGCGATGACGATGTCGTTTTCATCGGGCAAGTTGATGGTAGAAACGCCTAAAGGGGTCTGAATGTCTTGTGCGGAATACTGTAAAGTCTTGCTTAACTCGTATGCCATGACATGACCGATGCGTTTGACGTTATTACGAAAAAGGAGACGGTTACCTTGATAATTCTTATTGCGGATTTCAGCTAAATACTTATTTAAAATTGTATTCTGCTCGCTAAGGTTTATGAGTTGCATCCTAAAATTGTGTTGTTGATATTGCAAAACTAAGAAAAATATTTTAAATTCGGATGATATGGTGTCATGGTATTGGCAATTTGTGTGTTTTTGTCTGGTTGGATCCTTTTTTCTGATATTTGGCACGTTTTTTGTTTCTGTGATATGTGACATTGTTTGTCGAATAAAGATAAGTAACATTAAAATATTAACTAAAATGAAAATTCAACCATTAGCAGACAGAGTTCTGATTTCTCCAAAGGCAGCTGAGGAGAAGACTGCGGGCGGTATCATTATTCCTGATACAGCCAAAGAAAAACCTCTCGAGGGTACTGTTGTTGCAGTAGGCGAGGGTAAGAGTGATGAAAAAATGATTTTGAAGAAAGGCGACAAGGTGCTTTATGGCAAATATGCCGGCACTGAGTTGGAGTATGATGGAGAGAAATATCTTATCATGCGTCAGAGCGATGTTGTCGCAATCTTAAAATAATCAGTTTAACAAATCTAAATCTTTTGAATTATGGCTAAAGAAATTAAATATGATGTTGAGGCTCGCAAAAAGTTAGCAGCTGGTGCTGATGCTTTGGCAAATGCCGTAAAGGTGACACTGGGTCCTAAAGGCCGCAATGTTGTTATTGACAAGAAGTTTGGTGCTCCGAAAATTACCAAGGATGGTGTGACGGTTGCCAAAGAAATAGAGTTGGACGATGCATTTGAAAATTCTGGCGCTCAGTTGCTGAAGAGCGTTGCCAGCAAGACTGGTGATGATGCAGGTGACGGTACAACTACTGCTACTATCCTTGCTCAGGCTATTCTTCATGAAGGTATGAAGAATATTGAGGCAGGTGCCAACCCGTTGGATGTTAAGCGTGGTATCGACAAAGCTGTCGCTAAAGTCGTTGAAAACATTAAGTCACAGTCTGAGACTGTTGATGGTGATTACAGCAAGATTGAACAGGTTGCTACAATATCAGCCAACAATGATCCGGAAATCGGTAAGTTGATAGCTGACGGTATGCGTGCTGTTTCTGTTAATGGCGTTATCACGATTGAGGACGGCAAGACAAGTGAGACTGTATTAAAGACAGTTGAGGGTATGCAGTTTGACCGTGGTTACCTTTCTCCATATTTCATGACTGATTCTGAGAAGATGGAGTGCGAAATGGAGAAGCCTCTCATTCTGATTTATGACAAGAAGATTTCCAACTTGAAAGACTTTTTGCCAATCCTTGAGCCGGTCGCACAGAGCAATCGTCCGTTGCTCGTTATCGCTGAAGACGTTGATTCAGAGGCTCTGACGGCTTTAATCCTTAACCGCATACGCGCAGGTTTGAAGATTTGTGCTGTCAAGGCTCCGGGCTTCGGTGACCGCCGTAAGGCTTTGCTGGAAGATATCGCTATCTTGACAGGTGGCGTTGTTATCAGTGAAGAGAAGGGTCTTAAATTGGAACAGGCTACAATGGAGATGCTCGGTTCCTGCGAGAAGTTGACGGTAAACAAGGATACTACAACTATTGTTAACGGTGCAGGTAAAGCAGAGGATATTAAGAACCGTGTTGCCCAGATTAAGCATGAACTCGCTAATACTACTTCTTCTTATGACAAAGAGAAGCTGGAGGAGCGTTTGGCTAAACTGGCAGGTGGCGTATGCGTACTTGAAGTAGGTGCGGTTTCTGAAGCAGAACAGAAAGAGAAGAAAGACCGTTGCGACGATGCTTTGTGTGCTACCCGTGCAGCAATCGAGGAAGGTATCGTGACTGGCGGTGGCGTGGCTTACATCCGTGCCCAGAAAGCTCTGGAAGGTCTCAAGGGCGACAATGAAGACGAGACAACAGGTATCAATATCGTCCGTCGTGCCATCGAGGAACCTCTCCGCCAGATTTGCTTCAATGCAGGTTTGGAAGGCGCTGTTATTGTCAACAAGGTACGTGAGTCTAAAGGCAACAACGGCTTCAATGCAAAGAAAGAGAAGTTTGAAGATTTGCGCAAGGCTGGTGTCGTAGACCCCGCTAAGGTTACGCGTGTTGCATTGGAGAATGCTGCTTCTGTTGCCGGTATGTTCTTGACAACAGAGTGTGTTATCTGTGACAAGAAAGAAGAGAAACCTGAGATGCCGGCTCAGCCGATGGGTGGCGGCATGATGTAAAAATCACGTTCAATAATAAATAATTAAAGGGTAATTCTTGAATGAATTGCCCTTTTTTTGTTTGAAAAACGCAGGCATACGGGGTCTTGTTCCTTCTATAATGAGTAACTTTGCCCCAGAATTTCAGAATATGGAAGATAGTACCAAGCATATACATATCAGCGATTATGATTATAATCTTCCCGAAGAACGTATAGCGAAACATCCCAAAGCCGTGCGCGACCATTCTAAACTATTGGTTTATGATAAGGGTAAGATAAGCCACACTTTGTTTTCCGATGTCACGTCGTTCTTGCCGGAAGATAGTCTGATTATATTCAATAATACAAAGGTTATTCAGGCGCGCCTGCACTTCAGGAAGGAGACTGGCGCACTGATTGAGATATTTTGTCTGGAGCCCTGGCAGCCTAAAAGCTATGAGTGCATTTTCAGTCAAAAGAAGAGATGCGAATGGCTTTGCCTGATAGGCAACCGCAAGAAGTGGAAGGAAGGCATACTGAGCCGTAAGCTCACGGCTGACGGTAAGTCGCTGACTCTGTCGGCAGAACGGGTCGGTGTTTCGGACAACAGTGACATTATCCGTTTCAGTTGGGACGATGAAAATGTGACCTTCTCTGAAATTTTGTCGCTGGTCGGCGAACTGCCTATACCGCCTTACCTGAACAGGGCGACGGAGGAAAGTGACAAAAGGGATTACCAGACAGTTTATTCCAAAATAGATGGCAGTGTCGCTGCCCCTACGGCAGGCCTGCATTTCACGGAGCATGTCTTGGCCCAGATAGATGCCCGGCATATAGAGCGCAATGAGATAACGCTCCATGTCGGTGCCGGTACGTTCAAGCCGGTAAAGACAGAGAGCATTGAGGACCATGAAATGCATTCGGAGTATATCTTTGTTCCGTTGCAAACCATTGACGCTTTGATGCGTCATAACGGAGAGTGTACTTGTGTGGGCACCACGTCGGTGCGGACGATTGAAAGTTTGTATTATATCGGGTTAAATATTATAAACCATCCCGATATATCTGAGGAGGGGCTGAAGGTGGAGCAGTGGCAGCCTTATGCCGGAACGGCCAGTGTCAGTGAGATGGATGCCCTGAAAGCAATAAGGGATTATATGGTCCGTCATCAGTTGCAGGCATTGCATACGAGTACGCAGATTATTATCGCACCGGGCTACAGATATCATTTCGTCAAGCGGCTGATAACAAACTTCCACATGCCTAAAAGTACCCTCTTGCTTCTAGTGTCGGCTTTTATCGGTGAGGATTGGCGCAAGGTTTACCAGTACGCTTTGGATAACGATTTCCGTTTCTTGAGTTATGGAGACAGTTCTATTTTGATTCCCTGATGTTATATGGTAGATTCACAGGATAGTTTTGTGCCCCAAATTGATGAAAACGGCTGCGTCATCGGTAAGATGACACGGGGCGAGGCGCATAGCGGAAGCCGGTTGTTGCATCCAGTGGTCCACCTCCATGTGTTTAACAGCAAAGGCGAGGTTTATCTTCAGAAAAGGCCTGACTGGAAGGATATCCAGCCCGGTAAATGGGATACGTCGGTAGGCGGTCACGTTGACTATGGGGAAGATATCCCTACTGCCCTCCGTCGGGAGGTGAGAGAGGAGTTGGGCATAACTGATTATGTGCCGAAGGAGGTGACTCACTATGTATATGATTCGCGCAAAGAGCGTGAGATGGTCTATGTGTATAGTACGGTATACGATAAACCTATACATCCTGATGCCGTGGAATTATCTGACGGCAGATTTTGGTCAATGCAGGAGGTCAAGATGAATATAGGCCAGGGGATATTTACTCCTAACTTTGAAGAGGAGTTCCAGAAATATTTTTTATAAAAAGCAGTCAGTGTAATTGTTTCTCTTGGATGCTTTGCATATGCAAAGTCTGCAAGAGTGCATTGCTCATACCGATAAGTTGTCGGTTCCATAGGCTGGAATGTATGTTCCAGCCTATGGAATGTGCGTTCCGTGTCATGGAATCTATATTCCAGCCTTTGGAACATAAAACTTGTAAGGACGAAATGAGATGTTGAGCGACATCAATGTCATCAATAGTCTATTCTGATAGTGTACGGCACACCGTTCAGTACGTCTGTTCTACCTGTGTATTGTACGCCGTATTTTGTCTGCATGGCATCCACGCTGGTGTCGCAATATACAGACACATACCATGTTCCACTCTGTGGTTGATCTATCTCAATGGTTTTGTCTACGCCGAAAGTCAGGTCCTGGACATCCGACTCGCCTTTGAAGGCGAAGCCGTCTTTTCGTGCAAGAAGGTAGAGATCATAGTTGGTGTAACCTGGTACGGAGGCGAGGGTTATGGTGACTTTTTCGGTATGCTTGGGTATTTTGAATGTGAAATGGTGATATTGTTTGTCGCCTATCTTTGTATAGTCAGGCATACCGTCGTGCGTGTTTTTGTTCATCGTCCGTACCGATCCGTTTTGCAGGTCCGCTTTGATTTTGGCAATGCCGTTACCGTCCATGGCATAGCGCAGCATGGCGCTCATAAGGTGCAGCCGTTCTCCCTTTGTTATCGCTTCGGGGTGTGAGCCGCACATGACGGCACGTCCTGCTGAGGCGTAAGGCTTGTATGCCCAGATGCCGGGCTCACCGCCGATGGCACGCTCCAGTTGCATGGTGTCGGTCTCGTATGTGGCGAGTACCTCGGTTTCCTGTGGATAGTTAAAACTGGTGTAAGCATGGTTTCCAAGATTGTGGCGCATGCTGTCTATGTGGAGGTCGCCCCCGAAGTCATAATAGCGCAGCAGCGGGGAGTCCCCCGGTATGTTCATGCCTGTATAGGTCTTAGCCAATTCGGTGCGGCGGATTACACCGGGCCATATACCGAAATAGTATTCTTGAGACTGGAAATGTGTGTCCTTCCAAATTCCTGTGCTTGACAGCGCTGAACCAGCGCAAGTACCGACATAACTGCCGCCGTTGGCGACAAACTGCTTGATGCGCTCTATGCCGGTGTGTCCCAGTGACTCGCCGTGACTGAACGAACTGCCGCCGTTGACATATAGCACCCTGAAGCGAGGGGCTCCGTCAGGGTAGAGCAAAATGCCGTTTTCATCCATTTCGGAACCTTCTATGAGTTGCTTCTGCAACATGGAGTCGATGGCTGTTATTACGTCACCATCTTCACCTTTGGCAGAGATGAAACTTTCCATGGATAAACCCAGGTAGCGCACTGCCGGAAGGTCGGAGCGTGAGGTGACGCGTATGCCGCTGTCGTTGAATACGTCTTTGTAATAACCCTTGGAGCAGGGTTGCGCAAGGGAATATATCGGCGCAAGTATAGCAGTGAGTGCCAGATTCAAATAAATTCTGTATTGCATATATAGATACTTAAAGGGTGGCTCTGTTTGGCTGATGCATGCTTCATGCAGATTGTAAAGTTAACAAAAAAATCGGACAATGAGTGAAAACATCTCATTGCCCGAGAAAAAATATGTATTTTAAAACTTAAATGTCGTTTTGACGCCGTTTAGAAGTATTTTTTCAATACGTTAATTTCCTGATTGTCGCGCAGGCGGCGCAAAGCACGCTCCTTAATCTGACGTACACGCTCACGCGTGAGATTCAGTTTGTTGGCAACTTCTTCAGCCGTCATCTCAGGACAGCCGAAGAGTCCGAAAATCATAATCAGCACTTTTTGCTCGCGCTCTGCCAGAAAACCTAATGCTGTGCCCAGGTCGGCATCGAGTGACTCTCTTTCCATCTTGATGTCCGTAGGGTCCTGGTTCTCGTCCTGCATGGTGTCTATCATCGCACTGGAATCATCGTTTTGCAGCGGTGCGTCGACAGAGACTTTCTTTCCGTTGCTTCCAAGTGCGTCGGCGATTTTCAACTCAGGCTCTTTCATTAATTCAGACAGCTCCTCGATAGACGCCTGACGCTCATACTTTTGCTCAAAATTTGTCTTAGCTTTGCTCAACTTGCTTTGGAAACCGACCTGATTCAGAGGCATGCGAACGATGCGGCTTTGCTCTGAAATGGCCTGCAATATACTCTGGCGGATCCACCAGACGGCATATGATATGAACTTAAAACCACGTGTCTCGTCAAATTTGCGTGCGGCTTTTATCAGCCCCATATTACCCTCGTTGATGAGGTCATTGAGTGACAAGCCTTGGTTCTGGTACTGTTTAGCAACACTGACTACGAAACGCAAATTGGCGCATACCAATCTCTCCAAAGCGCGCTCATCGCCTTTATGAATGCGCTGTGCAAGTTCCACTTCTTCGTCTGTCGTAATGAGGTCCTCACGACCTATTTCAACCAAATACTTGTCCAATGCGGCACTTGCGCGGTTGGTGATACTTTGTGTGATTTTTAATTGACGCATAGGTAATAAATATTTATTATTCTCTCATTTAAAAGTATGTTTCAATATAAATCTTTTCAAAATAAAAAATGTTGTATCTTTGCATATCAATGTTTTATATTGCCATAAATCTTATTTTTTTTAGAATTAATGGAGAGAGAGAAGGGAATAATACTCAACAGGATATTTAATCCCATGCAAGGTGACAGCCTGAAGGATTATTATGAATTGGATATTATTGAACACGGCAGTGCGGAGATTTTTTATGGCAATGGTGCCATGCGGTTTTGCCCTCATGCCGTGTTCCTTGCTGTGAGCGATAGGTCACTGGTCATCAAACCTGCAAATGCACAAGAAGGCCTGTCCATATTACAGATAAGGTTTCACAAAGATATGTTTGCGCCGTCATTGCTCCGATTGAGTGAGATGCAGAGGGTCAGATTATTGTTGGGTCATGCCGACGAGGGGCTTTATAGCGAAAGTGAGGAAGTGTATGAGCATTTGTATGCTATGTCAGGACAGGTTGGTGCTGAGAATGTAATGGAGAACTTTATGTCTGTGTATGGCATGATGATTTACTTGTCTGAGAGGAATGCCATGAAAATGTTTCCTTCCAAAAAACCAGGACATGTGTATATTGGTGTGCCGCGGGATGCTGTGGTGAGAAAGATAGATCAGTATATGAGTGAGCATCTTTCGCAACCCTTCCGGTTGTCTGACATAGCGCGTATAGCAGGTTTGACGGTGACGTCCCTGTGCCGGTATTACAAGAAAAATACGGGTTATACGCCTCTTGTCCATATGAATCAGCTGAGATTGCAGAAAGCATGTGAACTCCTTGAGCAGACAGATATGACGGTGAAAGAAATAACGCATGAGTGCGGGTACACAGATACTAATTTCTTCTTTAAGTTGTTTAAGCGGGAACTCGGCATGACTCCCGTCCAGTTCCGTCGGCGTAAGCAATAAAAAAGCCTCTTTACATGCTTGTAAAGAGGCTTTCGTGTACACCCTTAGGGGCTCGAACCCTAGACCCACTGATTAAGAGTCAGTTGCTCTACCAACTGAGCTAAGGGTGCATTGCTTTGTTTGCGAGTGCAAAATTACATTTTTTATCAATATGTACCAAACAATTTTGATAAATTATTTTGACAAATTAAAAAAACCTGTTGGCGAAGTGCGGTTAAGTGGCACTATTTCAGGATAATCGCTTTCGTTTATTTTATTGCGTTTCAATCCGCTCATAACCTCGTTCAATGCTTTTTGAGGTGTATTGTTGTTTGCGCTGATGTGACACAGCCACACATGTGACAAATGTTTGCAATGGCGGCAGATAGTCTCGGTCGCCTCGTGGTTGGATAAGTGCCCGTTCAGGCTTGAAATGCGTTTTTTCAGCGGATACGGATAAGGACCTGTCCGCAACATGTCCTCGTCATAATTAGACTCAATAATCAGGTGGTTTGCCTTCTCAATGAAACTGTCTATCTCGTCGGTCATTGAACCGTCGTCGGTGACGTGGGCTATACGGACGTCGTTGTATGCAATAAAATAACCCACGTTATCGTTGCTGTCATGGGGCACGGTAAATGGGGTCAGTTCCCATCCGAGAAAATTGATGGCCTCGTTTTTACGGATGATATTGCGCATGGCGACAGGAATCTTTTGGCAAATGACTGGATTGACGTCAATACCTCTCCATACGCCTTCTGTAGCGTATATCGGCAGGTTGTATTTCGTGGCAAGGCTGTATGCGCTGCGGATATGGTCAATATGGTCGTGTGTCAGAAAAACGGCTTTGATATTTGAGAAACTGATGCCATACTCTGTGAAGTATTTCACCAATTTGCGGATACCGATGCCGGCATCAATCAAGAAAGCTCCTTCGCTATTCTGAAAATAGAAGCAGTTGCCACTGCTGCCACTACCGAGACACAAAAAACTAAATCCGCCCATTTCAGCTACAAAATTACAAAAAAACTTGGGCATTCCAAGGACTTTGACTAACTTTGAACGAAGATATAAATGAATTACGGATGTACAGGAAGTTGTTCGTTATTTTTTTCGCGGTGATAGGTATGTCTGCGTGTGACAGGCATGAAGAGGTGGGAGCGGAAACGTGTGCCTTGGATTTTTGTGAGGCGTTTTTTAATTTCAGGTATGCTGATGCGCTGAAACTGTGTGACGATGGACAGGATGGCTGGTTGAGGATTTATTTGTCAAACCTGTGCGAAGCAGATCAGGACAGTGTGCGGCTTATTTCGGAGAGGCCTTCCTTTGATGTTGACAACGTAACATGTCAGGGCGACAGCGTAGCTACGGCGGTTGTTAATGTGCATTCGGTGTATTATCTTGAGGCTATAGGCAAACCCGGCCGTTTTGTCAAGGATGGCAGATATCGCTTATTTCTGTCTAAGAACGGCGGTGCGTGGAAAATCAGAAGGGGAGACCTACTGCAAAGTGGAAGGTGAAGTCTCTGCTCAGCCGTGGATGCAGGAGAGGGTAGTGCTCTCTTGTCGTGGTGTAAGATGGTGATATTGCTTTCATCGCCATGTCAAAACGCAGGATGAAATAGTCAAAATTGAAACGTAAGCCCACACCATACGACGCGGCAATTTGTTTGTAGAAAGAGTCAAATTTGAATTGTCCGCCGGGTTGTGCTTCATAGTTGCGTGTCGTCCATATATTGCCGGCATCTACAAACAATGCGCCGCTTAATTTCCAGAAGAGATAGGAGCGTAGTTCGGCATTAAACAGCAACTTGAGGTTACCTGTCTGGTTGATAAAATCTATTTTCCCGTCTTTGCCGACATATGAGCCAGGGCCAAGTTCCCTGACCGACCATCCGCGCACACTGTTTGCACCGCCGGCAAAATAGCGCTTCTCGTAGGGTACTACGTTGTTGTTGCCATAGGGCAAAACGAGACCCAGTGCGCCGCGTATTGCAAGAGTGTTGTTTTTGTCTAGCGAGATGCTGCGCGCGTAGTCTATGTCAAACTTCAGATATTGTGCGAATGCAACGTTAAACATTCTGTACCTGTCCTCACTGTCTTTCGTTACTTTGAATGCCTTGGAAAGCAGATATAGCAGGTTGCCACCTGATTCTATACCGACATGGAACTGCACGGCATCACCGTGGGTCTGACGGTTTCCGCTGTTGCCTTTGGAGTTATAGATGAAATTGTATGAGCTGTTGAGTATGAACAGGTCTTCGTAGGTATGGCGCACGATGGCGAATCTGGCATTGTCGTTATCCAAATATTCGTTGCGGAATGTGCTGGATATCCACGGCATGAACACGTAGTTGAGTCCGATGGCGTCAAGTTTATGCTGGTATCTGTTTTGGCCTCCGCTCCATTTGTAACTCCACAATGCTGTCAGGAAGCGGCGGTGAAATTCGGGCCTGTCCTGAGTGTTATATTGTAGCGTGAATTCCGACGAACCATGCATGTTTACGCGTCGGTGTTCAGGCATGAAGGGGATGATGATGCGGGGAAATGACAGACGGCTCTCAGCGGAGAACTCAAAGAAATTCTGATCACTGTAGCCTTCCAGACCGGTAATGGCCTCGAATGCTGCTTTTGCTTTCGTCGTCCACACTTCAGAGCCGTGAAACAGGTTTCTGTTGGTAAAGCTGACCGATGATGCCACTCCCAAGTCTCCTGATGTGTTGGTGCCTTCTATCTCTGCCGAGATCTGGTTGAGTTTGTCCGTGCGCAGTGTGATGTCGCAGTTCAGGGTTCCCGTTCCGGTCTCGCTGAAGTGGATAGACGTACTGCGCAGTATCTTCAGACGGGAGAAATTGTTGTAGGTCGTTCTTACCGCCTCTTCGTTGTAATAAGCACCGCGCTGTATGTCCAACTGTGAGTATATGACATTCGGGCGGATGGTGTGCGCGCCTTTATAACGGATTTTGATGCCGCGATATTTGATGCTGTCGTAAGTCAGTTCTTCCGTTGGCTCATCGCTGACGACATCAACAGAAATGTTTCCAATCCAGTAACGTGTGTAGTCTGTCTCTGGGTCTGCGGCGAGGCTTTTACCGTTATAGTGTAGCGTCAGCGCCAGATTTTTCGGACCGGCTATCGTGTCGATGTCGTAATAGATGTATTTCTTCAGAGCCTTGTAGTAGCCGTTCTGATGAAGCACGTTGATAATACGGCTCCGCTCTTCGTCTAGCACATTGGCATCACAGGGCATGTTGGCAGTGAGCAGGCTCTCGCTCTCGTTCATTTTCAGTATAGAGTCTATCACGGCATCGTCTATGTCATAGTTGATAGAGCGGATGTAATAGCGTTGGCCAGGGCGTAGGTTGTATGTCTGATGTGCCTTGTGCCCCTTTAGTCTCAGGTTGTTGTCAACATCGGCATGCAGATAGCCGTGTGACTGCAACGCCAGTTTCAGCTGGTTTGCCGTACTTTGTGCCTGTTCCGCGTCATATATGACGGGTGCTTCGCCCAGACGCTGGAGAAAATGGTTGAACCTCTTCGTGGAGTCGGTACCCGACATACAATATATGCCCAGAGGTACCTTGACGGCATTAAACCAGCGCGAATTGGCGTCTTGGCGTATATACGTTTTATAGGAAGAAACGTCAAGCGACTTATCGGAAGAGGACAGTTTGACCGATGTCAGTATGTGCTGGTTTTCCGACATGAACTTCTCGGAAGAACAGCTTACCATCACCAGCATAACGCAAAAAAGCGCCAGTATTATCTCTTTCCGCATAAAAATAAGACAGAAAATCTCAAATTTTACACAAAGTTAAAACATTATAAAAATATAGTTCGTAGTTTTGTACTAAAAACCTTTCGGAAGATTTATAAACACGTCATTTCATGCTTAGCAAAAACCGCATAAAAGAGATTCACGCCCTTGGCCTGAAGAAAAACAGAGACGCCCGGAATGCCTTTGTCGCTGAAGGACCAAAGGTTGTCTCTGAATTGCTTGATGTCTTTCCCTGTACCTATATCGGTGCAACCCGCGACTGGCTCTCGGCGCAGTCTGAAACCCGTCTCCGCGACATTCCTGTCGTCAATGAGATTACAGGTGACGAACTGCGTAAGGCCAGTTTTCTCCAAACTCCCCAGCAGGTCATAGCAGTGTTTCAAAAACCTGAAGACACGCCCTTTGACATCGAATTGCCGCGTACTGGCCTGTGTCTCGCACTTGACGGCCTCCAGGATCCGGGCAACGTGGGCACTATCTTGCGGCTTGCCGACTGGTTTGGCATAGAGCATATTGTGTGCTCACATGACACTGCCGACATCTATTCACCTAAGGTTGTGCAAGCATCCATGGGCGCAATATGCAGGGTCAAGGTCTGCAAGGCAAATCTCGTTGAGACACTGGAAAATATGCCTTCCGACATACCTCTTTACGGTACTTTCCTTGATGGCGAAAACATACATCGCCAGGCGCTGACAGATTATGGCATCATTATTATGGGAAACGAGGGTAACGGCATACGTCCTGAAATTGAAAAAAATATTACGCGCCGGCTTTTTATCCCCAATTATCCCGAGGGTCGTCCCACGAGTGAGAGTCTCAATGTCGCCATAGCCACAGCCATTGTCTGTGCCGAGTTTCGCCGCAGGACTGTAGTCGCCCCGTCTGGCAACCCGCAGTAGTGTAAGCAAGAAGAAATATACCGATGTAATAACAAAAAATGATAGAAAGTTATTTAGATTACATCGACTATGACAGAGCAAGAGAGGAAGAAACTCGAAGAAACAGGTTTGTCAGAACGAGAGATAGAGAGTTTTGAGGATGAGTTCGGAACAATAGAAGAAGCCGAGAGATTTCAACAGAGGTGGAAAGCAGAAGCTCCGTGGGTAAGAGCGATGGTGAGAAACCGCAAGAGAGCGCCATCCTCTTCAGAGACGACATCTCAGAAGGAGACAGGGCAATAGCCTGTGGTGCTTATGAGCGGAGATTATACTACGCTTATTTAAAAGGGCAGAAATAAAAAGAGAAATCAAGTTAAATTGATTTCTCTTTAATTTCAGCGGAGGATGAGGGATTCAAACCCCCGATACCCGAAGAGGGTATACCGGATTTCGAGTCCAGCGCATTCGGTCACTCTGCCAATCCTCCAATGCCTGTGTTTTGTTCTTTGCGTGCAATTTTGTTGACGATTAATGCTATGGCTCCGTCACCTGTGACGTTGCAAGCTGTACCGAAACTGTCCATGGCGATATATAGTGCTATCATCATAGCCTGTTGCTCCTGGTTAAATCCCAGTATGCTTGACAAGACACCCAATGCTGCCATAATGGCACCACCCGGAACGCCAGGTGCGGCAACCATCATGATGCCCAGCATCAAGATAAAGCCAGCAAACATAGCTGTGTCAAAGGGCATTTGCTGCATCATCATCAGTGCCACTGCACATGCTGTTATCTTCAGGGCACTGCCCGAAAGATGAATTGTAGCACACAAAGGTACAACAAATCCTGCAATTACGTCACTCACACCGTTTCTTTTTGTTTGCTCAAGTGTCACAGGAATTGTTGCGGCGGACGATGATGTGCCCAAAGCCGTGAAATATGCAGGAAGCATATTGCAGAGCAGTCTGAGTGGTTTTCGTCTGATAATCAGTCCCGTTACGGTGTATTGGAAGAGAAGTAGGAAGATGTGCAGCGCGAAGATGACTATGATGATGGAAATGAATATGCTGAGTATTCTAAAAGCCTGCCCGTTGTAGGTCATGATGAGGAAGATGCCAAAGATGAAAAGAGGCAACAATGGGATAATGACTTTCTCTATGGTTTTGACGATGATATCCTTAAAGTCGTCGAAAATCTTTTTTAGATTGTCTTTTCCTAAAGCCGCTATGCCAAGGCCGAGTATGAAGGCAAAGATAAGTGATGTCATGACATCCAGCATGGGCGGGATGTTGATAGTGAAATATGCCGGCACCTCTTCAGCTTCTGTGATATTGACATACTGTGATGTATCGGCAATTAAAGTCGGGAAGAAAGATATGCCGACAAAGTAGGATAGGAAGCCTGAAAAAACAGTGTCGAGATAGGCTATAGCGACTGTTATCAATAATAAACGTCCCGCACCTTTGCCGATGTCGGCAATGGCGGGAGTTACCAATCCTAATATGATTAAAGGTATAAAGAATGAGAGGAATCCGCTGAAAATGCTGTTGAACGTGGCAAAAGCGCGGACAAGTGCCAAGGGGAAGATATTTCCTAATGCTATGCCAAGCGTTATTGCGATGATGATGCGGAGCAATAAGGGTGTTCTTTTTTTTATCATTGTGATAGATGCTCTTATTAAGTTTTTATTCTATTCCATATCAAGGCTGAAAGGCTTGGGGCGTTGCATCTGTTCCTCAAAACGGAGTTTGCCGTTCCGGTCGAATACTTTGATTGTCACAGGCGATTGGGCTGTGTGAGCTTGGGCCGCAAACAGATGGTGGCATGTAAGATACTGAGGTTTGATGAGGGTGTTGACATTTAGCACGATTCCTACAAAGATGAGCGGGTCGCCCTGATTAACTTTTTTTACTTCAAGTTCTCTGCCGTTCTCATACATTTTGACAATATCGTCCGGACGCCATTCCCATATATTCGCATACACCATGTTGTCATAGCCTCTGCGGTAATCTGTACGCACTTTTATGGTGTCCAGTCTGGCAAGTGTGACGGAATCTGTACGATAGTAATTCATCACACTGTTCATGTCGTATAGCCTCATCGGCTTTTTGCCGTAAAGGAAGGTTTTGTAGTCGTAGGTCGCAGTCTTGCCGGCAAAGTGTCCGATGATGACACCGGCATTAGAGGCATCAATGCCTATCATCTGCTGATGCCCCGTTCCCCACACGTTACCACTGACAGCTGGCAGCATCAGGTCTTCTATTTGGGGGAAGATGTCGTTGCGTGCAAACTGCAGACGGTGCGTATGGCCTGTGTAGGCATGCACTTTGCCGTCGTAGCGGCTCAGAAGTGTTATCAGTGAATCCAGTTGCGCATTACTTTTTAGCTGCGTTCCTTTGCCCTCGGGATATTCAAACAACAAGGAGGTATGGGTACAGAAGCGTACTGTCATACCATCAGGCATTGCCTCCAAATCTTTTTTTAGCCAGTTCATTTCGTCCTGAGTAAAACCGATGACAAAATCCCGCTTACCTCTCACTCTTGGTTTGTCTGTACCAGCAGGACGGCGTTTCTTGCGGAAAGGGGTATTCACATAGATAATGTCATCCATCATTATCCAATGGTCCGATCCGATATTCATTGAATAGTATGTCGGACCAAATAGTTTGCGGTAGCGCCATTCGGCGCGAAAATCCACATTCTTGCCAATGATGTTAGGGTCGTTGTCATGGTTGCCTGTAATGTTGTATAACGGTCCCGGAAACCCTTCTGCGATGAGCTTGTAATAGGCAGAATCAAGATTAAAATCCTGTTCATACCAATGTGCATCAGTGGACATGTCTCCCAAATGGAATGTATACATAGGTATGCCCTCCTTGGCATTCTCGGTTGCGATTTCTTTGACCACAGGCATTACAAATTCATGGAATCGTCGCAAATCGTCCTGCGGAGGGAAATTGTTTAGGTGGATATCCGTCGTAAACATTACATTATAGCAGCTCTGATCCTGGGGTATTAGGGTGAAATTGATTTCTTCTGTCTTGTCTGCCGGCAATTTGAAATGCCTCCAGAAATCAGCTTGTAATCCTTCTTTTTTCAAAGGTACGGTATAGCCTGAGGGGGATATCACGAAGATCGTGCCCCGATGTTTGTCACTCTGCATGGCATATTGACCATTGGCATTGGTTTTGACAATATTGATCCCATCACTGACAGCTACATCAGGCACAGGTATGCCTTTGTTGTCGGTAACTGTACCCTTGATGTTTTGTCCTTGCAGGTGGAGACACATGAAAGTCAATATCAGGAAAATACAATATCTCATTTGTTTCGTCGGTATTTTTTAGTGTTATGTCGTTTACTCGGGATGGCGTGCTCTCTTAGCGTCCGGGGTCAAATTTCTGTGGGCGTGTCATTATCTTGGTGTATTTATTGCCGAAACTGTCGGTCGCCTCAATGCGAAGCGTGCTTGTAGGCGATGAGCATTGTACTCTGAATGAAACACCGTATTTCACTTTCTGATAGGACGGACTGTCAAAACGGCCGTTGTCTACCGCCATAAAGAAGTTGTACCAGTAGATGTATTCCGGACTTTCCAGAAGGTCAAGTTTGGCAGGAATCTCCTTACCGTCCTCCCAGACTCTGATTTTCCACTTGCTGTCAAAAGCCCAGACGTTAATCCACACCTGATTGTCGGGAAGCTGACGGTAATCGCAACGTTTGTAATAGGCGTTGATGAAATCAGCGTAGTCGCTACTGTTTTGTGAGTAACGTCTTACCTCGTTCATGTCCCAGGCACGGAACTGCACATCGGCAGGGTCGGACAAAGACTGGTAGCGCCAAGTTATCTTACGACCGTCGACATTGAAGACGTAATAGCCCGAAGGTGTTCCGTCAGGGTTGATTTGGTCGTGGCCCTTGTGAAAGACTTTCTCGCCTTTCTTGGTGCGCGATATAGTGTAGGTATCATAGCCGGTGAAACCTGTACGCCACCAATTTCCACAGATGGAAGACACGTTGTGGTCGATGATGCGGAGGGAGTCACAGTGGAAGGTATAATTGCGGTGTGAGTGACCGTCAATGATATGAGTCTCTGGAAAGGTGCTGATAAGACGGATAAGTTCTTTGGCATTGGAAGGGTCGTCAAAGTTGTGCTTGTATTCAGTCAGGGAGAGTTTTTTGCGGAGGAAAAGCGGGTCGTGCATGCATACTACCAGCGGTGCGTCGTGAGGCTGTAGTGCCAAGTCTTTGCGCAGCCATTCCATCTGGTTTGGCGTAATACCTACGGTGTAGTCTTTCATTCCAGGTAAACCCATAGACTCAAAACCCTTACCAGGTTTGTTGTTATAGATGATGTTATCCAGGACAACAAAGTGGATTTTACCGATGTTGAAAGAATAATATGTCGGACCCAGTGCGTCCCGGTAAGCCTGTTCGGCACGAAAGTCCACATCTTTGCCTGCCAACTCAAAAGGATCGTTGTCGTGGTTGCCCATTACGTTGAACATCGGCGTAGGATACTGGGTTTCTTTGAGGGTAGCAGGGAAATCGCGTATAGTGTAGGACCCCGTAACCCAATAAGTGTCATATGAACTGTCACCGCCGTTGATGGTATAGACTTTATATTTTTTGCCGTGTTTCTTCAGAAGTCCGTTAACGGTATTACGGATAACGGGTACGTCCTTATTGCGGAAATGTTGCGGAGCATCGTAATAGTTAGCCATATGTATATCGGTCAAAGCGATAAAGGCGAATTTCTTATGACTGGCTTTGACGAGGCGGAAGTCGTGGCGCTCGGCTATTCCCTTGCTATTGTTTAGGTTTGCCCATAGTTGCGGGAGGGCGTCTTTGACTTCATAGGCATAGTTGCCCGGAGCGGTGACAAAGACATATCCGTTGCGCTTTTGGGACACCAGAAAATAGCGACCCTGCTTGTCGGTTTTTGTGATTTCGTAACCGTCGGAAACGATGACGTTGCTTAAAGGCTTGCCATTGCACTCAACAGTACCATATATCGTGCAGTCTGTTGTGGGCGAACATGGCAGCTTAGACTGAAAGACGCTCTGGGAAAAGCCGATGAAAGGTATTGACAAAAACAGCGAGCATAAAAACTTCATTCTATATAATCTCATATCGTCTATTTATTTAAGTATATTTGATGACAAAGTTAATATAATTTTCAGAAACATCGTATCTTTGTACCTGCATAGGTGCAAAACCCGCATTTATCCTGAGAAGGTGGGCGTCGGGCGATGTCAAAAGGGAATCAGGTGAGAATCCTGAACAGTCCCGCTGCTGTATGCTCCATTGTGACAAGTGACAGGAAAACCACTGATTGGAGACAATCGGGAAGGTGTCATTGTCGGAGCAAGTCAGAAAACCTGCCTGTGCCGTCTAAGTGTCCTATATGCCTCGGTGTAAGGCTGACGGAGAATACGTATGGTAAGTAATTACAGAGGGATGAAGCATTCATCTTTGCTATTGCTGTATATGTTTGTTGCCGGAGTAGTTCCTGCGGTTGCAGATAATGTGATTGATACTATCCGTGTCCGAAGACTGGATAGTGTCAAGGTCGGTGCCACGCGCATATCGGAACATATTACCAGTGCAACTCCTCTGCGTATCATAGATGAGACCGATATGAGCAGGCTGAACATTGTCGATATGACCGACGGGCTGAACAGAATGGCAGGCGTCTTTCTACGCGATTACGGTGGTGCAGGCGGCATGAAGACAGTGTCGGTGAGAGGTCTCGGAGCAAACCACACAGCAGTTAGCTTGGACGGTATTATACAGACCGATGTTCAGACTGGTCAGATAGATTTCTCAAGATATAATCTAATGAGCATCAGTCAGATGAAACTGATTGTTGCAGACGATTTTGACGGATTGCAATCTGCCAGAGCTGCCTGTTCTTCCTCGACAGTGGAGTTGCAGACAGCCTTAAAATCGTGGACAAAACCGTCATATAAAGAATTTACCATTGAACATGGCAGTTTTGACCGATACGGCGTGCAACTATTGTGGCAACAGCAAATGACAAAAAAGTGGACGCTGCAAGCCGTGGGCCATTACCTCTATGTCGGTAATAATTATCCTTATATCCTGACAAATGGCGTGGAGAAGGAGAAGAAACACCGTCATAACAACAGGGTCAACACCTACAGTGCCGACATAGTTTCTTTATGGCGTATCAATGACAATGCCGCGTTGGACGTAAAGGGGCATTGGTATGACAGTTATTTCCGCATGCCCGGACAGGTCATCTATTATAATCCTTATAATAACGAGCGGCAGCACAACAGACAGTTCTGGACTAATGCGACATGGTCGCAAAGGCTCTCTCCGAAGTGGATGTTAAAGGTCAGGGGCAAGTGGGAATGGAACGAATTGAGATACAAAGATGTAGATGCTATCTATCCCAACGGTGAATGGACGGAGAATTATTGGCAGCGTGAGGGCTATCTGTCCGGGGTGGTGCGCTATGATGCCAGTCGGTGGCTCCGATTGTCATATGCGGCAGATTATATACACAATGACCTGAACAGCAATCAGTATCTTAATAGCAACGTAGATCGCAACGGCTTGCTGCAGTCCTTGACGATGAATGTGAAATGGGGAAGGGTGACAGTGAACGGCAGATGGCTTTACTCGTCTTACGACAATCATGCTGAAGGTGTGGAGAGTTCCAGAGATTTTGACAGGCATAACGCATCGGTTTCAATGTCATGGCGTATCATTCCCAAGGAGCATCTGTATTTGAGGGCGTTCTATAAAAATATCTTCAGATTGCCCACATTTACGGAATCTTATTATTACCATCTGGGCAATGCAGACCTTAGTCCTGAACGGAGCACCCAGTATGGCGTAGGTCTTACATTGCAGAGGGAGATGGCACTTTGGTGGCGTGTGTTGAGATTGAGCGTGGACGCTTATTTTAATAAGATAGAGGACAAAATTACATCGATACCCCTGAATCTGCACCAGTGGCGCACTGTCAATATCGGTAAGGTAAGAGCCCAGGGCTGCGATGTGTCAATGGAGAGCCGCTGGCAAATAAACACGGGGCATAATATAATTCTTAACAGTTCTGTGTCATGGCAGGCAATCACGGACAGAACACAGAAAGGCACTTTAACCTATAAACGGCAGTTGGCATATATGCCGACGTTTACAGGCTTTGTATCTCTGGCGTACGAGAATCCCATTGTCAACATGGCTTTTTCTGTCACCGGCTGTTCCTCGCGCTGGAGCACCCATGAACACTCGCCGAGCACCCGGCTTCCCGGCTATGCTGAAATGGGCGCCTCGCTATGGCGCACAATAAGCATGGGCAATAACATCTTCGCCGACGTAAAGGTCTCCATACAAAACCTCGCTAACAAAAACTATTGCGTTATAAAGGGCTATCCTATGCCTGGAAGGGCATACAGAATAGGTGTAACAATGAAATTCTAACGATTACAAATAATTTATGCTTATGAAATTCAAAAATTTTATTTTCAATGTTTTGGCAGTGTCTGTTGCAATAACGGTGTTTGTCGCTTGCGATGATGACAATGAGTCTCCACGTCCGGAAGGTGACAAAATGCAGATTGATGCTTATGTGTTGAATCAGGGTAACACCTACAGCAGTATTGCCAGTAGTATCGGTTGTCTGGACTATACGGCGAAAACTGCCACCGACAGTGTTTTCTATCTCCAAAACGGTGTCCTCCCCGGCAACACGCTTCAGTATGGTGTAGTTTATGGTTCGTATTTTTACGCCATTGCTTTTGACAGCAATGTTTTGTTTGTCTGTGACAAGAACCTCAAACTTCAGACGTCTCTTAATGTCAGCAATCCGCGCGCTATGGTTACTGACGGCGGTTATGTTTATATCAGCAATTATGACGGGCATGTCACAAAGTTGGATACCGCCACAATGTCTGTCGTCGGGACAGTTGAAGTGGGTCCAAATCCGGAGGAAATGGCTGTGGCTAATGGTTACCTGTATGTGGTCAACTCTGACGGAATGAACTATACCAATAACTACGCTAATGGCAAGAGTGTTTCCAAAATCAATCTTTCTACTTTTACAGTTGACAAAACTATTGCCGTGGGGCTGAATCCGACAAAGGCCGTTGCCGATGCAAGTGGTAATATCTTTATCATCGCCATGGGTGATTACACGGCTATACCATCTACTATACAGAAGATTGACGCTAATGACAATGTGACCGATGTGGCCGAAGCAACCATGATGGCTGTAAACGGTAATCAACTCTATGCCGTCAAGGTAGAGACGGATTTTTACTCAAAATGCCAGAAAACTTATTTTTCCGTCAATACTACCACCCTGGAGCGTACTGATAACATTTTGTCTGCTGATGTTGAGTTTCCCATATCCCTCTCTATTGATCCGTCAAACGGTCATATCTTTGTTACTTCTCATACATGGGGGCAAAACGGCCCTAATTACAGTGCTGCGGGTTATCTGATGGAGTTTGATGCAACAGGAAATTATCTTCAGAAATATACAGCGGGTGTAAATCCGGTTCAGGTCGTCTTTCCTGACAACCATTAAATCACAATGCGCCGTCCTTTTCATGGGACGGCGCATTGCTATAGCCTGAAAGGTGTTCAGTTCCATCCGATGGAATTTACGTTCCAGCCAATGGAACATACGTTCCGGATGATGGAATTTATATTCCATCTGGTAGAACGAAAAAATAGTCGGGAGAAACGGATGTTTTCTATCGTGCAGGGTATGTGGATTTCAAGCCGTTGGCATTTTGGGCATTGAGTATGAGCCTCACCGCTTTTTCTTTGTCAATGGCTTTAACTGTCGTGCCTTTGTATCCTGTCATATCCTCAGCGGCAAAGAGGGAATTCCAAATAGCTTCGCTTGTCGCTTCCATCGTGGCGAGGAAGAGACTGGACATGTCTTCATTTTTAAGCACTGTGGATGTGTATCTTGGCGTTTTATTGCTGATGAGGTTTTCCTCGGCCACCGAGAGTGCGATGGCGTAGTCTCCACTGCCGTTAGCCGCTATACCGCCAGTCTGTGCCAGACCGAGTATAGCCCTTTTTGCCATTCTTTCCAGGTTGCGGCTGTCAACAGGCGCATCTGTAATGACAACTATCATGCATGAACCGTCAACATCATGCAGGATGTCATTGCGGAATGAGTATTTGTCCATGAGTTGCCCTATCGGCGTTCCGGCGATTTGCAGCACTCCGCCGAAGTTGGCTTGTACTAATACGCCTACGGTGTAACCGCCCATGGATGCCGGCAGGACGCGCGACGAGGTGCCTATTCCTGCTTTATAGCCGAATGCTCTGGTACCTGTGCCCGCACCGACACAGCCTTCTGCCACTGGTCCGTCCTTAGCTTCCTTGATGGCGCGGATAACGTCTGCTTTGGTGACATAACGTGCCTGGATGTTGTTCAGTGTGCCGTCGTTAGTCTCTCCTACGACTGCGTTGACCGAACGGCAATGGTTTTGCTCAATAGCGTTCTCTACTATTCCGGCAATGCCCTCTGCGACATTGAGCGTGTTGGTCAGGACGATGGGCGTCTCAATGTTGCCGAGTTCCTGGATTTGACTTATACCTGCCATCTTGCCAAAGCCGTTGCCGACATAGACACCTGCAGGTACTTTGTTTTCATAGATATTCTGACGTATGGGTATAATGGCAGTGACGCCGGTGCGCATATCATCCTTGCTGTTCAAGGTGACGTGTCCGACCCTTACGCCTTTCACATCGGTGATGGCGTTGTTAGGGCCTGTTTTCATCACACCGAGCACAACGCCGTAGTCGCGCA
Organism: uncultured Bacteroidales bacterium; assembly: GCA_902766625.1. Taxonomy (GTDB): domain Bacteria; phylum Bacteroidota; class Bacteroidia; order Bacteroidales; family Bacteroidaceae; genus UBA6382. Next base: position 34,410 of record CACXEH010000107.1, read on the forward strand.
AGCGTTTTTGTGCCTTTAGTCCGGATGACAGAAGGCACAAAAACGCTAATGCGACAAAAAGTGTTCTTTTAATTCCCAAAAGAAAAGGATTTTAACCGAGCTTATTTATAAAGCATCTCTGGAGTGATTTCCTTGTATTCACCTGTATCACCTTGGCGGTAATAGAACTTACGGTCACCTCTCCATGCCGGCGTACCGTCAATGATATAGCTCATGTATACAGCCTTGATGGTATGTAGTCCGGCCTTGAGGGCAATGCTCCGTGTACCGCTGAAGTGATGATTACATGGAAAATGGTTGTTGTTGATGACCAGTTGGCCGTCAATGTACAACTCAGGATAGTTGCCGCGGAAGAAATATACACCATCAGCGGGGATGTTGATTTTACCTTCAGCTATTGCGGCGTAGTTCTTGACATTGCGGTTATTCTTCGGTATCTCTGCCTGACGACAGATTTCCACGAGACTCTTAATGGTCTTCGGCTTGTTCCAGAAATTGATGTTAGCCAACTCCTCTGTGCAACTATAGGTTCCAGGTGTTGTGCGCAGGGTCAGTCCATGTTCTGTAGCATTTTCCTTGAGGGCAGGTGAGAAGTTTTGCTTTACATATTCTACTGTGCGCACCGGACTCATTTCGCCACATGGCAAGATGGTGCGAATCTTCAGTGTCGTGGTCTTGTTAAACTCAATGGGCTTGGTGTATACCGTGGAATTTGCATTGGGTTCAGTGCCGTCGGTTGTGTAGACCATTTTTTCCGGACGTGTTGTCTGGAACTTTGCAGAATATGTATCAGTGAAAGCAACCATATCGACAGAACCGTCAGGTTGTTCGGGAAGTGGAATGTGGAAGTTCACGTTGTGTTCTTTCAGACGGATGCTGGCATCATTGTCCAAGCGGCGGCTGAAGTCTTTAAAGTTTTTCTTGTTCTTTGCTGTCCAACCTGTTTCTGCCACTGCCAGACCGCGTGGATACAGTTGGTAATCAAATTTAGCTGCAGATGCGATGTACTCTGTCCAAGTGTTGCATTGGGGACCCCAAATCATGTCACTCTTCCCGGCTTTCTCCACTTCCTCGGGTACAGGTTCGTAGTTGTAGGTTTTTTCCAATGGATTATAGCCGCCGATTTCATAAGGTTCTACGGCAGGATCGCCTTGGAAGTGGTCGGTGTAATATCCCAGTCTGCTCGGGGTCATAATAACTTTGTGGCCTGCTTTAGCTCCGGTAATACCGCCTTTGTCACCTCTCCATGACATTACGATAGCGCTCTGGTTGAGGTTTCCGCCTTCAAGAATCTCATCCCAGCCAATAATGGTTTTTCCCTTACTGTTGAGGTATTTCTCTATGCGGTTTACGACATAGCTCTGCAACTGTGCCTCTCGGCTGCGGTTCTCTTCTGCTTTCAGTCCCAGTTCGTCGGCTTTTTTCTGGCAGAGAGGACATGCTGCCCATTCACGGCGCGGACACTCGTCACCTCCAATGTGGTAATACGGACTTGGGAATATCTCCAACATTTCGTCGATGACGTCCTCAAGGAATTTGAATGTTGTTTCTTTGCCCGGACACATTACGATATCCTCAATACCCCATGTCGGACGTGTGGATATCTCCACATTGCGGCATGAGAGCCATGGATAAGCTGCGATGGCAGCCAACTCATGTCCTGGTATCTCCAACTCGGGAATGATATTGATGAAACGTTCTTCGGCATATTTCACGAGTTCTTTCAACTCTTTTTGTGTGTAGTAGCCTCCGTATTGTTTGCCTGTGTCGTCGACACGCCATGCTCCAACTTCTGTCAGTGCAGGATATTTCTTGATTTCCATGCGCCAGCCTTGGTCTTCCGTCAAGTGCAAGTGTATGTTGTTGATTTTATATAGAGAGAGTACGTCAATCTCGTGTTTCAGCATTTCTATCGGGAAGAAGTGGCGGCATACGTCAATGAGTGTGCTGCGGTAGCTGAAACGTGGCTTGTCCTGAATGCTTACAGCGGGAGCTTCCCATTTCACGCCGCTTACTCTTGTGGCGCTCTCCACTTGTGGAGGTAGCAGTTGCATGAATGTCTGCATGGCGTAGAACAGTCCGCGCGGGGTTGAAGCCTGTGCGATAACGCCATTGGGTGTCACGTTGAGGTTATATGCCTCTTCGCCTTTTACCTTCTTGCTGATGAGCAACTGGATGGTGTTCTTTCCTTTTTTGTTGCCTACGGCGATGTCCATGCCCGTGGAGGCTTTCAGTTTCTTGTTGAAGAAGTTTGCCACGTTGGCAACATTGTCGCCACTGACATAAAAGCGGGTATCCGTGTTGAGTGTAAATGATCCTTTGCCGTCAGTAATTTGTGCTGGTTCGGGAATGATGTTGTACTGTTTGCCGGCATAGCTCTGTACGCCTGTCAGCAACACAACCAAACTAATAAATAAATGTGAGATTTTCATATAGATGTAATTTTAGATGTCTTAAAAGTTATTTCTTGCGCAAAACTGCAGATAATAATCCAGAATAGTGATGGCCGCCATGGCTTCAACAATGGGAACGGCGCGGGGTAGGACACACGGGTCGTGGCGCCCTTTTGCCTTGAATGTTACGGATTGTCCCTCTGTGTTGACTGTTTGTTGTTCCTGCAATATGGTTGCAACGGGCTTGAATGCTACTCTGAAATAGATGTCTTGTCCATTACTTATACCGCCTTGTATGCCACCACTGTGATTGGTCTTTGTCGTGATGTTTCCGTCGGTATCAGGCAAAAAGATATCGTTTTGTGCGCTACCCCTGTCAGCCACGCCGTCAAATCCGCTGCCGTATTCAAACCCTTTGGCTGCGTTAATACTGAGCATGGCTTCTCCCAAGGCTGCGTGTAATTTGCCGAACACAGGTTCGCCCAGCCCCTCGGGTACGCCCTTGATGACACACGTGATGGTGCCTCCTATGGTGTCGCCCTCGTTTTTGATTTCCTGAATAAGTTGTGCCATCTCCTGCGCTTTAGCGGGGTCGGGACATCTCACAGGATTGCTTTCAGTGAGATTCAAGTCATATTTGTTGTAATCTCTGTCTAAGGCAATGTTTCCCACCTGTGAGGTGTAGGCTTGGATGCATATGCCTTTCTGCTTTAACGCTATCTTGGCGAAGGCGCCAGCCACGCATCGTGCAATTGTCTCACGTGCTGAAGCCCGTCCGCCGCCACGATAGTCGCGTACGCCGTATTTTTTATAATATGTATAATCAGCGTGTGAAGGTCGGAAGATATTCTCCATGTCTGCATAATCATTGCTACGGTTGTTGGTGTTGCGCACGAGGAATCCGATGGGACATCCTGTTGTCACTCCCTTCCATATGCCTGAGAGAATTTCCACTTCGTCTGTTTCTTGGCGGCTGGTAGTCAGCGCACTCTGACCAGGGCGTCGCCGTGCGAGCTCCTGTTGTATATATGTTGTGTCAACCTTAATGCCTGCCGGCAGTCCGTCAATAACGCCGCCTATGCCCATGCCGTGACTTTCTCCGAAAGAGGTCAGCCGATAAAGCGTTCCGATGGAATTCATAAATGTCTATTGATTATTTATTATCGTGACATTTGCAGCCGCCGTGGCATCCGTCACCGTCTTTACATTCACCATGACAATCGCTCTCGCAGTGTCCTCCGCAGCAACCGCATTGCGTATAGTTCAGCAACTTCTGTATTTCTTGCTCTGTCGCGGGTCGCTTGGCAATGATTTTACCTTTGAATGTCAGTGCTTTTCCTGACAAGGGATGGTTGAAATCCATGACTACGGCATCCTGACGCACTTCTGTGACGATACCTTGCAGGCGGTTTCCGTCTTCGTTCATCATGGGAAGCACTGCTCCAGGATAGATAACGGTGGTGTCGAACTTGCCGTCACGCATAAAGATGTCTTTACCGAGGGTCAAGACGTGCTCGGGAAGATACTTGCCGTAAGCTTCATCAACAGGAATGGTGAAATTGAACGAACTGTCTTGCTCCAGTTGTAATAGCTGGTTTTCAAAATAGTCCAGTGCAAATCCCAAGCCACTGATGAAGGTGTAGGGGCGATCGTTGCTCGTTTTCTCTATCAATTCGGCTTTACCGTCCTCTCCATCAACATACAGGCTGTATGTCACTTCAAAGTAAAAGTTTGTTTTATTGTCCATGTATTTATAGGTGAATGTATTTTCAGTTGTAAAGTTACAATTTTTTGCTGAAAAATATTCGTCTGATGCTAAAATATAATCATTAGCTTGTCAATAAAGACGCGGATGTAATTCAGAAATGCTTTCGCAGGTGTCGAAATCTGGGTAAAAAATATCGCAAAGGACGAAACCCGTTATAAACAGTGGCAGTGATTCGTTTTCTCTGGTAGTTTGCGCTCTCGCGCCTGACCTTTTTCCGAACTTTCAATGATTAAATAGTATTTTTGTTATATCTTTGTATATCAATACGAATTAAAACAGATGCACCGTTTTCCGAAAGCGTTCATAATCATCGTTCTGCTCCTGTGTTGTGTGCCGGGGTATGCCGATTGGGTTGTTGACGATTTGTGGTATAGCGGTGTCTCGGAAAATGACGAATTGGTGTCTGTTCAGGTAAAAAGCCCTGTCACCAAACTTGTAACTTCTGTTAAAGTTCCGTCCAACATATATATCGCAGATGACGGCTACAAGAAGTATTATCAGGTGAGATCGGTTGGTTATCGTGCTTTTGTGGATTGTCTGGTCTTGACCTCTGTCACGTTTGCTTCAAAAAATGTGTCTGAAATTGGTGAGCAGGCTTTTTCGGGATGTGTCAAACTGACGTCTATCAGCATACCACCCAGTGTGAAAGAAATAAAGAGTTATACTTTTTACGAATGTCGTAATTTGACAGAGGTGGTGTTGTCGGATTCTTTAAGGAGTATTGCCGGCAACGCTTTCAAAGGTTGTTCCAAATTGAAAAATATAATATTTCCCAATCAGCTATCCTCAGTAGGGGCAAATGCCTTCAACGGATGTTCTAATCTGATTTCCGTCAAGATGAACGGGGGACTCAAAGAGATAGGCATCGGTTCGTTCCAAAATTGTCTCCGCCTGTCTTCGCTGGAGATATCACCCGTATTGAATTCTATCGGGCGGTCTGCATTTGAGGGATGCGAGGCATTGACAGCAGTGACATTTCCCTTGAATGTGTCGTACATAGGCGACAGGGCTTTTTATGGTTGCACGGGACTGAGTGAGGCGGTATTTCAGCCAAGTAAGGTGAAGGTGAGCATCAGAAGCCAGTTGTTTGAGGGATGTGTCAATTTGGCCCAAGTGTTTATGACTGACAATGTGTTCCGCATATATGAGCGTGCTTTCTACGGATGTGCCAAACTGTCTGCCGTGACGCTGCCCGCCTCTATCAGTGCCATAGGAGCCTCCGCCTTTGAAGGCTGTGTGGCGCTCGACACTGTAAAGTCATACATCGCGAATCCGTTTGCCCTTGCAGAGAGAGTCTTTGAGAATATCTCGCCAAACTGCGTCTTGATGGTGCCGTATGGCGAGAAACAACGTTATATTGAGGCTGGTTGGACGACGGAGGTTTTCAAGGGCGGTGTTGTAGAGATGGACGCGCCTGAGGGAATACGGGATATCGTGGTCAGCCGACAGGAAGAAGGAACATGGTATACTGTGGACGGCATTAAAGTGGATGCCCCGCAACATGGAAAGATATATATACATAATAGAAAAAGCGTATTAGTAAAATGAAAATAGGTGATAAAGTGCGATTTCTGAACGATGTCGGCGGAGGCGTCGTTACGGGTTTTTCAGGTAAGAATTTAGTGATGGTGGAGAACGAGGATGGCTTTGACATACCTGTCCCTATCCGCGAAGTGGTCGTTGTCGATGCTGACGATTACAATATCGTGAAACCAGCCAAGGCCAATGCCGAGACTCCGGCTGGGGAAGGGGAGGAGCGCGAGATAGAACCTGCAGAGAAGCCGTTGACATATAAACCTATGCCCATGGAGAGGGCAGGCGCAGAGGCAGTCAACCTATATTTATGCGCTGTGCCGGTAAGTCCGTTGCAGATGACGGAGTCGGACATGGAACTGTACTTCGTCAACGACTGCAACTATTTCGTTGATTTCACGCTGATGAACGGTGAGAACAACGCCTGGTCTGTGATGTTCAGAGGTACCGTTGAACCGAATATGAAGATGTATCTGAACACCATTGACAGGCAGGACCTCAACAAACTTGAAAACCTGTGTGTGCAGGCGATATGCTACAAGCAGGGTAAGACGTTCATGCTTAAACCTGCGTTGACCGTCAGGCTCAAACCCGACCTGAGCAAGTTCTTCAAGTTGCACACATTCCAGCCTAACGATTTCTTTGACGAGAAAGTGCAGACATGGGACGTGGTTCGAGACGACAAACCCGTACGTGGTGCCCTTGTGGACATGTGACGCAAAAAGACCGGAAGAGAACCGTTTATAAGAGAGAAATTTAGTAATTTTGCATGTTTTTAGGCGGATAGCCTCTTCATGGGGCAGCGTTTCGCAGCAAGATTAAATTAAGAAATAATTATCTATTAAAAAAAGGAAATATGAGTTTGAAAATTGTAGTCCTTGCAAAGCAGGTGCCCGACACCCGCAATGTTGGTCCTGATGCTATGACTCCAGAGGGAACGGTAAACCGTGCCGCCCTTCCTGCTGTCTTCAACCCTGAAGACCTGAATGCATTAGAGCAGGCTCTTCGCTTGAAGGAGCAGTTCCCCGGTTCTACCATTTCAGTAGTTACAATGGGATTGCCCAAGTCTGCAGAGGTAATTCGTGAAGCGCTCTATCGTGGTGCTGACGAAGGTTATGTTATCACAGACCGCTGTCTGGGCGGTGCTGACACACTGGCTACCAGTTACACGTTAAGTCAGGCAATCAGAAAAATCGGAGCGTTTGACATCATCCTCGGCGGCCGTCAGGCTATTGATGGTGATACAGCTCAAGTGGGACCGCAGATTGCGGAAAAGCTGGGCTTGACACAGGTTACATACGCAGAGGAGATACTGAAGTTGGATCCTGTAGCAAAAAAGATTGTCATAAAGCGTCATATCGACGGCGGTGTGGAAACCGTAGAGGCTCCGCTGCCGCTTGTTGTGACTGTAAACGGCTCCGCTGCTCCTTGCCGTCCGCGCAATGCTAAACGCGTGATGAAATACAAGAACGCTACCGCACCTGCAGAGCGTACACCGGAGCAAGTTGATGCAATGGCAGAGATGCTGGCCAAAAAGCCTTATCTGAATATTACGCAGTGGGGAGCCGCTGAAATCGACGCCGACCCTGCACAAATAGGCAAAACAGGTTCTCCCACCAACGTGAAGGCTGTGAAGAACATTGTCTTCAAGGCTAAGGAAAGTCGTACCATGACTGACAGCGATGCTGATGTGGAAGGACTTATTGTTGAATTGTTGGAAAGTAATACTATTGGCTAATTATGAATAACGTATTTGTTTATTGTGAGATAGAGGGCAACACTGTTGCCGATGTTAGTCTCGAACTTCTTACCAAAGGTCGTAAATTGGCCAATACTCTTGGCGTACAACTGGAATGCATCTGCGCAGGCTACAATCTGGGCGATGTGGAGAAACAGGTGATGCCTTATGGCGTAGACAAAGTTCATATCTTTGATGCTGAAGGCCTCTTCCCCTATACATCCAATCCTCATACAGCTCTCGTTGTCAATTTGTTTAAGGAGGAGCAACCACAGATATGCCTGATGGGTGCAACTGTTATCGGTCGTGACTTGGGTCCGCGTGTGTCATCAAGTTTGCACAGTGGTCTGACAGCCGACTGTACTCAGCTTGAAATCGGTGACTTTGAAATGAATGTAAAGAACGCCGAGGGCGAAATGGTTAAGAAACAGTACACACAGCAGCTTTATCAGATACGTCCTGCTTTCGGCGGCAACATTGTTGCCACAATTGTCAATCCTGAACACCGTCCTCAGATGGCTACAGTGCGTGAGGGTGTGATGAAGAAGGAAATATTGGACGCTAACTACAAAGGTGAGGTCGTAAAGCATGACGTTGCCAAGTATGTGCCGGAAACAGAATATGTCGTTAAAGTTCTTGACCGTCATATCGAGAAGGCAAAGCACAACTTGAAAGGTGCTTCCATTATCGTCTCCGGCGGTTACGGCATGGGCAGTAGGGAAGGATTTGACATGTTATTTGAGCTTGCCAAGGAACTTCATGCTGAGGTAGGTGCCAGTCGTGCGGCTGTTGACGCAGGTTTTGCAGATCACGACCGTCAGATTGGTCAGACTGGTGTCACTGTACGTCCTAAGGTTTATATCGCATGCGGCATCTCCGGACAGATTCAGCACATCGCCGGTATGCAGGACGCAGGTATCATTATTTCTATCAATAACGATCCTAACGCACCCATCAATACGATTGCAGACTACGTTATCAATGGTACGGTTGAAGAGGTCGTACCCAAGATGATTAAGTATTATAAGAAAAATTCTAAGTAAAAATGGCAAACTTCTATACAGATAATCCGGAGATTAAGTTTCAGCTTAATCATCCGTTGATGAAGCGCATTGTTGAACTTAAAGAGCGCTCATTCGCAGATAAGGATGAATATGATTATGCTCCTCAAAACTTTGAGGATGCCATTGATTCTTATGACCGTGTGTTGGAACTCACAGGAGATATTTCTGCCAATATCATTGCTCCCAATGCGGAGGATGTTGACGCCGAAGGTCCTCACTGTGCCAATGGTCGCGTGAAATATGCGTCCAAGACATACGAGAATCTTGACACGACAATCAAGGCAGGCCTGAACGGTGTGACTATGCCACGCCGCTACGGTGGTTTGAATTTCCCGTGCGTGCCTTACACAGCCATCAATGAAATGATTGCGACAGCGGATGCAGGTTTTGAAAACATATGGTCACTCCAGGATTGCATTGAGACTTTGTATGAATTTGGCGATGAAGATCAGCGTCAACGCTACGTGCCGCGTGTCTGCAAGGGTGAGACTATGTCAATGGACCTCACCGAGCCGGATGCCGGTTCAGACCTCCAGAGCGTCATGCTCAAGGCCACTTATTCAGAGGAGGAGTGTTGCTGGCTGCTGAACGGTTGCAAACGCTTTATCACAAACGGTGACTCTGACATCCACTTGGTGTTGGCACGTTCAGAGGAAGGAACCAAGGACGGCCGCGGTTTGTCCATGTTCATTTATGACAAAAATCAAGGTGGCGTCAATGTACGCCGCATTGAGAACAAACTCGGTATTCATGGCTCTCCCACTTGTGAACTGGTATACAAGAATGCCAAGGCAGAACTTTGCGGCAGCCGCAAACTGGGTCTGATAAAATATGTCATGGCTTTGATGAACGGTGCCCGTCTGGGTATCGCTGCTCAGAGCGTGGGTATCTCTCAGGCTGCTTACAACGAGGGTCTCGCTTATGCGAAGGATCGTAAACAATTCGGCAAGACTATCATCAATTTCCCGGCTGTTTATGACATGCTGGCCCTGATGAAGGCAAAGTTGGATGCAGGTCGTTCATTGCTGTATGCAACAGCGCGCTATGTGGATATCTACAAGGCATTGGAGGATATCGCCCGTGAGCGCACGCTGACACCTGAGGAGCGTCAGGAGATGAAGACATTCAGCAAATTGGCAGATGCGTTCACTCCGCTTTCCAAAGGCATGAACTCAGAGTATTGCAACCAGAATGCTTATGACTCTATCCAGATACACGGTGGTTCCGGCTTCATGTTGGAGTATGCATGTCAGCGTCTCTATCGTGATGCACGTATCACCAGCATATACGAAGGTACGACTCAGCTGCAGGTTGTTGCGGCTATCCGTTATGTGACAAACGGCTTCTATGGCCAGCACATAGCTGATTTGGAGCAGGAAGCTGTCGCTCCTGAGTTCCAGGCGCTCAAGGATCGTGTGGCTAAGATGGGCGCACGTTACAATGCTTGTGTCAACAAGGTCGTTGAACTGAAAGATCAGGAATATCAAGACCTCGTTGCCCGTCACCTCTATGAGATGGCTGCCGATGTCATCATGTGCCACCTCATCCTCGCCGATGCGAGCAAGGATGCCGCCCTCTTCGGAAAGAGTGCAAAGATATATGTCAATTTCGTGACGGCTGAGATTGAGAAGCATGCCAGCTTCGTAGAGAATCTTAATCCTGAGGATGTCGCTAACTATCGTCAGGTTGAGCCAGCTGAAGAAGCATAACAAAATTGTTCTCATACTTATCTAAAAGGCCGCTCCATATGTGGAGCGGCCTTTTTATTTGATGTGATACGCTGTATATCCTCAAACCATAATGCCTGATGCAGAGCGTGACAGTTTTATACCTTTTAGACTGGTTGTGTTCTGCGACAGGCGGGGTTACGTGCCGGAGGCTACCATTTCAGTTGTTCCTGAAGGATATTGCCGTCGGTCATCGGACTGTCGGCATCGGTAAAGGCATTTGCCTTATACTGGATACATAGCATGGTCAGATTTTCTGTGCCGGTATTCTTCAATGCACGCTTCCCTTCGGGTGAAACGCGGATGATGGTACCCTCGCATACCGGGAATATTTCGCCATCCACCTGATATTGTCCTTCACCCTTTAAAATAATGTATAATTCTTCGTGCGTCTTGTGCGTATGCAGGAACCCGCTGTCTTGACCGGGTACTAATGTCTGAAAACTCAGTTCGCTGCCAGTTGCGCCGACAGCCTGACCTACAAAGACCTTACCTTTCAGCGTGAAATCCGGACCCATCGGAAGTTCATGCTCTATAATCTCACTCATCTTTCCGATAGCTACTGCGGCAAAATTTTTGCCAGTCTTGATAGTTTTAATCTCTTTCATAGTTCTTTGAATGTTTGTTGTTGCAAAGTTAGTGATTTTCTGTCTTTTCTCCATAAACTGTTATCCTGTTTTCTCAAAGTTTTGTAAATTTGTTCCACGAACTGCCGATTGCCGTAAACGGCACAGCCCACGGGCTGATTCCCTGAGCGCAGGGTGGTGGTAAAATCTTTGTGGAAAATTTTAACAAGCGTTTGCTGTTATTCGGAAAGCCTTACGAATCTACCACATTCAAAAAGAACAAAATCCGAAGAATAAGTTGCAAACGTCTGTGCGTTAAGCATGGGCGTGACTTATCTGGATTTTGTGGGCTTGTGGTAGAGCCTGTAAGGCATGGATAAGAATCGTCCATGTCTTTTTTGCGCTCTATTGTCATGCCTGCATCTCCGAAGATAAGCAATACGCACAAAGTGCATAGCGTATATGGCTAACAAGAATCTAAATGCTGCCAAGGCAGCAAAAAAGGATGAGTTTTATACTCAGTTGACAGACATTGAACGGGAGTTGCAACACTATTGGCCTCATTTTAAAGACAAGGTGGTGTTGTGCAACTGTGACGACCCTTATGAGAGCAACTTCTTCAAGTATTTTGCGCTTCGCTTTAACCAGTTAGGGCTGAAGAAACTGATTTGTACATGCTACAATGGTTCGCCCGTGCAGGGAAATGAGTTGCTCTTGGATTTCGGCGACGGTTGGGGTGACCCTAAAAAGATAGCCTATAAAGTGGAGATTACGGAAGTCCGCGACATGAACGGCGACGGGGCTGTTGACCTCTCCGACGTGCGCTATCTGTTGCAAAACGATAAAAACGTCCTCTCCATCTTGCATACCGGCGACTTCCGAGACCCCGAATGTATAGCCTTGCTGCAGCAAGCCGACATCGTTGTCACCAATCCGCCGTTCTCTCTGTTCAGAGAATATCTTGGACAATTGATGCAGTATAATAAAAAATTTGTGATAGTGGGTCACCAGAATGCGATAACATACAAAGAAGTTTTTCCGCTTATTAAAGAGAATAAAGTGTGGCTTGGTTATGGATTCAAGGGTGGTGCTGCCCATTTCTTCTCTCCTTATGAAGATATAGCAACGGCAGGAGATCATAAGAAAGACATGATTCGTGTCTCAGGTGTGAATTGGTTTACAAATCTTGAAATACCAAAGCGTAATGAGGGAATGGATTTAGTTTGCCGTTATTCTCCCGAAGAATACCCTGCGTATGACAATTATAAAGCCATCAATGTGGATAAGACTTCCGATATTCCTTGTGATTATGAAGGCGTAATGGGCGTTCCTATTACATTTCTTGACAAATATAATCCAGAACAGTTTGAGATTATCAAGTTTCGTAAAGGAGATGATGAAAAAGATTTAAAGGTAAATGGAAAATGTCCGTATTTTAGAATCCTCATTCGCAACAAACATCCTCAAAAGATATGATGACCATAAAACAAATAGAGGTTACGGTGCGTGATATTGTCCGTGGCTATGTGAACAATGATGAACAAGGTGTACGCGGCTTTGACGGCAGGTTGGATATCCGTCCGCCTTACCAGCGTGAGTTTATCTACAGTGAAAAAGAGCAGCAGGCGGTGATAACCACCGTGTTGAACGGCTATCCGCTGAATGTGATGTATTGGGTCAAGCGCAGTGACGATGCGGAATGTCCCTACGAGGTGATGGACGGCCAGCAGCGCACACTCTCGCTATGCGAATATGTGGACGGTAAGTTTGCCTATGACTTTAAAAACTTCTTCAACCAGCCCGAGGATGTTCAGGAAAAGATACTCAACTATCCGCTTACTATCTACGTCTGTGAGGGTGAAGCTTCGGAGAAATTGGAGTGGTTTAAGACTATCAATATAGCAGGCAAGCCACTGAATGAGCAGGAAATCAATAACGCCGTGTATGCAGGTCCTTTTGTGACAGATGCAAAGAAGCATTTCTCCAAATCCACCTGCGGTGCCTACCGCTTGGGCAAGGACCTTGTCAACGGAACGCCTATCCGGCAGGATTTTTTGAGAAAAGCCTTAGAGTGGATGGCGGCACATGAGACCCGGCAAGGTCACCGCACAACCATTGTCAGCTATATGGCAGACCATCAGCATGACCCCAACGCAAACAATCTGTGGTCGTATTTCCAACAGGTCTTGAACTGGACAATTACAAATTTTGACATGAAGAAGTTCAAGAAGATCATGAAGGGACTCGACTTGGCCCTCTTCTATGACCGTTTTCATGATACGGCTCTGGACACCGTAGCGTTGGCAAAACAGATTTCAACCCTGATGCGAGACAGTGAGGTGCAAAATCCTCACGGCATCATACCTTATGTGCTGACAGGCGATGAGCGTAGTCTTGATCTTCGTGCTTTTCCTGAAGACATTAAACTGGCAGTCTGGGAGAAGCAGCAGCATATCTGTCCTCATTGCGGAAAGGAATTTGATTACGAGTTCATGGAAGGCGACCATATCACGCCTTGGCGCGACGGCGGCCGTACAGTCATAGAAAACTGTCAGATGCTCTGTAAAGAGTGCAACCGCAGAAAAGGTGCGAAATAGATTACAGCATGTTATATCTGGGATAGTGTTACTTTGAAATCTTTGTAATAAAAGAGATTGAAGGGCTGTGTGTGATGAAAAATTATTAATTTTGTACATTATATGTCATATAAAGTATAAGTACAATGATATCATTTGTTATCAGTCTCATAGCTCTGGTCTTGGGCTATTTTATTTATGGAAAAATAGTTGAGCGCATAGTCGGTCCTGATGCCGACAGAACGACGCCTTGTTATGCCTCTCAGGATGGTGTGGACTTTATCCCTATGCCGACGTGGAAAGTCTATCTCATACAGTTTCTCAATATTGCCGGTACGGGCCCAATCTTCGGTGCCATACAGGGTATATTGTTCGGCCCGGCGGCTTTCTTCTGGATTGTGCTGGGCTGTATCTTCGGCGGAGCAGTCCACGACTATCTCTCGGCGATGATATCCCTGCGCCGCAACGGTGCTAACCTGCCTGAGATTATCGGTGACGAACTGGGCAGTTCGGTGCGTTTCGTCATGCGCATCTTCGCTCTGGTGCTGATGATACTGGTCGGCGCGGTGTTCTGCACCACACCTGCCGGTCTGCTCGAATCCATGACATCCGCCGGCGACAGCTTCATCGGCTCCAAACTCTTCTGGATGTTCGTCATCATTGCATACTATATCCTTGCAACCCTGTTGCCTATCGACAAAATCATCGGGCGCATTTACCCTGTCTTTGGCGTAGCATTGCTGCTCATGGCGCTGGGCATGGTGGGCGGTATCTTTGTCTATGACGGCAACATCCCCGAGATTACTGAGGCATTCTCCAACCATCATCCCTCAAGTTCCATTCCTATCTTTCCGGGCCTGTGCATCACCATTGCCTGTGGTGCAGTGAGCGGTTTCCATGCCACTCAGAGCCCCATGATGGCACGCTGTCTCAAGAATGAGCGTCTGGGTCGCCGTGTGTTCTACGGCGCTATGATAACCGAGGGCATCATCGCCCTTGTGTGGGCAGCCGCCGCTATCAAGTTTGCCGACAGCATTACACAGTATTCAGGTACGCCATACGAAAAACTGTGGGCGCTGATGACTCAGGGTGGGACGGCCAACGCCAACCCTGCACTGATAGTCAACATGGTTTGCCACAGTTGGTTGGGAACAGTAGGAGCCGTACTGGCTATTCTGGGTGTCGTCGCTGCGCCGATTACTTCGGGCGACACGGCGTTCCGCTGTGCGCGCCTTATCGCCTCCGACTTCCTGCACATGAAGCAAAACAAGATTGCCCAGCGCCTGGTAATATCCCTGCCTATCTTCGCTATCGCCATCGTATTGCTGTTTGTCAAGTTTGACGTGCTGTGGCGTTACTTCGCATGGTGCAACCAGACTTTGTCCGTCTTTACCTTCTGGGCTATCACCGTCTGTCTTGCCAAGGCAGGCAAAAACTATTGGGTAAGTCTGGTGCCGGGACTGTTCATGACCTATGTATGTGCCACATACATCTGTGTCGCTCCTGAAGGCTTTACCATACCGCAGACCATATCCCACTGCATAGGCTTCGCTGTGCTGTTTGCCCTTGTGTTTACTTTCTTCAGGTGGAAAAAACAGATGGGAACGCCTGACTTTAAGTAAGGCTTTTTCGGATTCCTTATTAGAACGATATCATATACCGGTGTGCCGACAGGTGCACCGGTATATGTTTTATTCCTTTCCGCCTGATGCCCGCAGACTGAGCGGGCCTGTCGTCGATAAATATTTCATTCCAGCCCATGGAACTTACGTTCCATTCCTTGGAACCTACATTCCAGCCTATGGAACATAGAACATATCGGCGAAAGCGGCATAAAAATACGGCTGATAAAATAGCAAACTGCAGCGCTGTTTCAAGGAAAATCAGTAATTTTGCTACAAGACCCCGCCAAGCCTTGTCGCGATGCCTAAAAGCGTGGGTCGCTTTTGTATGAAAAGAATGAAACCGTGGATGATGGCCGCCATCCTTATACTTTGCGGCGCGAGTGTGTTTGTTTGCTCTTGCAATAAAGGAACTACTGCCGAATACCCCTATGTGTCCGGCACGCTGGACAATGCGTTGGAGCCCGATAGTGCCCCAGCTTGGGTAATGGAGGCTATGGAGCGGGCAGAACGCTTCCATTGTTATGAAATCATGTGCGACACGGCGCATGCCATCTGTGTAGAAGCCATTGGCGAGGTTGACAATACGCCTACTGAGGGCTACGGCATCGTGGTGGAGAAGGGGGCCGTGTCCACCAACTTCCTCAACCTTCGCAATTCCCGCAATCCCATGGCCAGGTTCATCGAGAAGGACAACGTCCTCTGGCTCTCGTGTAGTGCCATGGAAGGTACAGGCGTGGCGGTAGAGCGCCTGTATCAGATTCGCTTCGACGAGGAGGACAAAGCCTATATTGCCATGAGCATTGACCCCTACGACCTGCAGCAGCAACTCTGCCAGCGTCTTGGCTACAGCATCGAAGGAGAGCAGGTGACATTCTACGACGGCGGGCGCGAAATAGCCCGTGCCACGAACACCGTCACCGACATGGGTGGCTTTGACAATGAACAACCCCTGTGGATAGGCGAGCAAATCCAGTATGACCTGAGTGGCGACGCTCCCCGTCTGCTCTTCACGCCCGGCATAAAATTTACCACCGGCCTGGTGCTCACCTATGA
>CACXEH010000108.1 GCA_902766625.1 uncultured Bacteroidales bacterium
CGGGCCGTCACCGTGCCGGATTCATCAACAACAGCGACAGACTCGTCAGATGACGTATACTTCACAGTCGCATCGGAATTTGTCGTAGCGGCACGTGTTTCCGACATTCCGACCATAAGAGTCATGTCAGCGGTCTCAAGGCTGATTGTGCCGTTTTCTTGGGAGTCAGAATCACTCGAACATGAATTAAGCATAAGGAAACTGCACATCAAAGTTGCAGTCGTCACTAATTGAATTAATGGTTTCATAATTTAATTTAAAATAATAATTTCTACTTTACAAAAATATCATCCATTCAAGACATAACCACTTGCAAAATAACAAAATCACATTGCAATAAAACAATCGTTGCTCTTTCGGGATGAATTTTACACAATCTGCACCAAAGAACAAAAATTGTGTCGCGATATAATCTCTATTCCGGCCCATGGAACTTACATTCCAACCCATGGAATTGATAATATAACGGCATAACGGCAACAGGATATGTGTATCCCTATCCTATTCTTACATCTGTAGGAAAAACAAAAAAACAACAGGAATACATATTAAATTAATGAAAACAAAAAAATATCAGCCTGGGGAAATAACTTTGGCATACTCCTTGTAGTAATGAAGAGTGATTTGAAATTACATTCATTGATAAATATAATAAAAAATATAGAATTATGGGAAAGATTATTGGAATTGATTTAGGTACAACAAACTCATGTGTATCTGTATTTGAAGGCAACGAACCTGTCGTTATTGCCAACAGTGAAGGAAAGCGCACTACCCCTTCGGTCGTTGCTTTTGTTGAAGGAGGCGAGCGCAAGGTAGGCGACCCTGCAAAACGTCAGGCCATCACTAACCCGAAACGTACCATTTACAGTATCAAGCGTTTCATGGGTGAGCCCTATGACATGGTGCAGAAAGAAATCACCCGCGTACCTTACAGCGTTGTAAAGGGTGAGAACAATACAGCCCGAGTAGAAATAGACGGTCGTCAGTATACTCCGCAGGAGATTTCTGCCATCATCTTACAAAAGATGAAGAAAACGGCAGAAGACTACCTCGGTGAAGAAGTTAAGGATGCTGTTATCACAGTTCCGGCATACTTCAGCGACTCACAGCGTCAAGCTACAAAAGAAGCAGGCGTAATCGCAGGTTTGAATGTTCGCCGTATCGTCAACGAGCCGACAGCAGCCGCATTGGCCTATGGTCTGGATAAGAGCAATAAAGATATGAAGATTGCCGTTTTCGACCTCGGTGGCGGCACATTTGATATCTCTATTCTTGAGTTTGGCGGCGGTGTGTTTGAAGTTCTTTCCACAAACGGCAACACGCACCTTGGTGGTGACGATTTTGACCACGTCATCATCAACTGGTTGGTAGAAGAATTCAAAAATGACGAAGGCGCTGACCTCAGTCAAGACCCAATGGCAATGCAACGTCTGAAAGAAGCTGCAGAGAAAGCCAAGATTGAGTTGTCCAGCTCAACGTCAACAGAAATCAACCTGCCTTATATCATGCCGGTAGGCGGTGTTCCAAAACACCTGGTAAAGACTTTGACACGTGCGAAATTCGAGCAACTGGCTCACAGTTTGATTCAAGACTGTCTTGAGCCTTGCCAGAAAGCCGTAGCTGATGCAAAACTGACTCCTTCTGATATTGACGAGGTTATCCTCGTTGGTGGTTCAAGCCGTATACCTGCCGTACAGACATTGGTTGAGAACTACTTTGGCAAAGCTCCGTCAAAAGGTGTAAACCCGGATGAGGTCGTAGCAGTCGGCGCAAGCATACAAGGCGCCATACTGAACAAGGAAAGCGGCGTTGGCGACATCGTACTGCTTGACGTAACACCTCTGTCTCTCGGTATCGAGACACTGGGAGGCGTCATGACCAAACTTATTGACTCAAACACAACTATTCCTTGCAAGAAGAGCGAGACATTCTCTACCGCTGCCGACAACCAGACCGAAGTAACTATCCATGTACTTCAGGGCGAACGTCCTATGGCGGCACAGAATAAGAGCATCGGACGTTTCAACCTGACAGGAATTGCTCCTGCACGCAGAGGTGTTCCACAGATTGAAGTAAGCTTTGACATTGACGCTAATGGCATCCTGAAAGTTTCCGCAAAGGATAAAGCCACTGGTAAAGAACAGGCTATCCGTATCGAGGCATCATCCGGATTGTCAAAGGATGAAATTGATCGTATGAAAGCAGAAGCTCAGGCCAATGCAGAGGCAGATAAGAAAGAACGCGAAAAAATCGACAAGCTCAATCAAGCCGACTCAATGATTTTCCAGACAGAAAACTTCTTGAAAGAAAATGGTGACAAAGTACCCGCAGACCAAAAACCTGCCATTGAAGCCGCACTTGAAAAACTGAAAACCGCTCACAAAGCTCAAGATATTGCAGCCATTGATGCAGCAACCAATGAACTTAATCAAGTGATGCAGGCTGCCAGTGCACAGATGTACAGTCAGGCAGGCGCACAACAAGGCGCACAAACTGACAGCCAGCAAAGCCAGCAGGACAACACCAACTCAAAAGACGACATTCAAGATGCCGACTTCGAGGAGGTCAAATAAGACGCATAAGCAAAGACATAACAAAACACTATCAAATGGCGTGTAGCTCTGGTGAGTTACACGCCATTTATTTTTTATAGGCTCATGTTTTCTATGTGCTTATTCTGCCTTTTTTACGGCTTTTTTGTTACATGTGTGTAGCAAGACAAAAACGTAGGCAAAGCCCGACTAAAACCTACTTATTCCTACTAATCCGTACTTAATAGTCGGTGACGTACAGGATACGAAAA
>CACXEH010000109.1 GCA_902766625.1 uncultured Bacteroidales bacterium
CTGTTTTACACTCGCGGTAGAAATACGGTGCAAAAATAACTGGAAAAACTGTAACTAACAAATATGCAACTTGAAGTGTTAAAATAAAAAAAGTCCCTCATTTAGAGTGACTTAGTTTAAATCACTCCAAGTTGTTCAGAGTTGTTTATAATGGGTCACTTGCCCACGCAGAAATGCGAGAAGATGTTGTGGAGGATATCTGCGGAGGTGACAGTTCCGATGATTTCTCCGAGGTGTTGCAGGCATTCACGTAGGTCTTCAGAGACTAAATCTGTAGGAAGGTTGTTTTTAAGCCCATCTTCTGTTCGCTCGGCACATTGCAAAGCTGATTTGAGCGAGTTGTATTGTCTTATATTTGTAACTGTGTATTCGTTATCATCAACAGGATGGATGTTGGCGAGAGACAATAACATCTGTTTGAGTTGTTCTATATTGCTGCCATCTTTCGCAGAGATACAGATATGGGCGTATTTGCTTTCAGCAAGGATGCTATTCAAGATATTTTTTTCTGATTTTTCGACGAGATCATATTTGTTGCAAACTAACAAGATGTTGTTATATTCTTCCAGTTTTTTCAGGATGGGCAAAGATTTGCTTTTCAGTATTTCGGCCGCATCAACAATCCAGAGAATTATAGATGCTTCCGTCATTTTTTTATATGTACGTTCTATTCCGATTTTTTCTATGGTATTGTCTGTGTCGCGTATACCTGCTGTGTCAATAAAACGGAAAAGATAGCCATTGATATTGAACGTGTCCTCAATTATATCCCTCGTTGTGCCTTGTATGTCGCTGACAATCGCTTTTTCTTCACCTAAGAGGGTGTTGAGCAGTGTGGATTTGCCTACATTTGTTTCGCCGATGATAGCAACGGGTATACCTTTTTTAATTGCGTTGCCATAATGGAAGGAGTCTGCCAGTTTGCTTATTTTGTTTTCAATGTCGTGTAGCAAATTAATAAGTTCGCTTCTGTCTGCAAACTCTAATTCTTCATGGTCACTGAAATCCAGTTCCAATTCCATGAGAGATGAAATTTTTAATAACTTATCTCTTAATAGTTTGAAGTCTTTTGAAAAACCATTTCTTAATTGGTTTATTGCCAATCTGTGAGCTGATGCTGTAGTTGATGCGATGACGTCAGCAACAGCTTCGGCTTGACTTAAATCCATTTTTCCATTAAGAAAAGCGCGTTGTGTATATTCGCCAGGTGCGGCCAACTGACATCCGACATCTATCAGTTGGTGCATGATTTGCTGTAGAATATAAGGTGAGTTGTGGCAAGAAATTTCTATTGCATTTTCACCTGTATAGGAGTGTGGTGCATGAAAAACAGATATGAGGACATCATCAATAGTCTTTTCTTCTGTATCTACGATTTGACCGTATGTCAGTGTAAAAGGATTGGCATCTGCAAGGCTTTTTCCCTTTCGCGAAGGGCGAAATATTTTATCGGTATAAGTTATTGCATTTGGGCCGGATATACGTATAATGCCGATTGCACCTCCTTGTCCTGTGGCTATGGCGCAAATTGTTGTGCTTTCCATTAAATACGGTCAATAACCAGTTTAATCAGGTCGTCAATACTGTTTTTGTATGAAGCGTTCGCCGTTCCCGCCAAGCGGTTTGCGATAACCATGCAACATGTCATTGCCTTATGGCCCAACAAGCGTGATAGTCCTGCGACGGCACTGCTTTCCATTTCAAAGTTTGTTATTTTTAAGTTACCGTAGCGGTAGTTTTCTATTTTCTTGTTTTGGTCAGGGTCGGCAAGTGGTATTCTTAATTCTCTGCCTTGTGGGCCGTAAAAACCGCCACATGCGATGGTAATGCCCTTTACCATGTTATCATTTGCGATGCGGCTGATTAATTCGGAATTAGCGTCAATGACATATGGCGCACACAGTTGTGGATTCCAATTCATATATGTCGTAAAGTCTTTTTCTAATTCCAAGTCACAAACATCGTTGCGGCCTTGGTAGAAATTCAGCAGTCCGTCAAATCCGATACTTTTAACACTGGCAATGTATGTGCCTATCGGTGTTTCGGGTTGAAGACCTCCGCATGTACCGATGCGTACTATTTCCAGACTCGTTAATTGCTCTTTTACTGTTCGTGTGTTAAAGTCGATGTTTGCCAATGCGTCTAATTCGTTTACGACAATGTCAATATTGTCACAACCAATACCTGTTGATACGACTGTAATACGCTTGTTTTTATATGTACCGGTGATAGTATGGAATTCGCGACTCTGTACGTCACACTCTTTTGTTTCAAAGTGTTGGGCTACGGTGGCAACACGCCCCGGGTCACCGACAAGTATTATCTTGTGAGCCAATTGCTCTGGTTTAACATGCAGGTGAAAGACGCTGCCGTCAGGGTTGATTATGAGTTCTGATGGTTCAAAGTAATTTCTCATGGCGTTATTTGTTATTGATTCCTAATTTGCTTTGTTCTTCGTATCTGATATTCCACTCTAAATCTTTGATGGTATCGTCCAACTGTTCCAAAGCATTTTCTTGTTTGATGATAGTACCACGCAAGGATGTGTTGGTCGGATATTTTTTTCTGTTTTTAGATAATTCTGTAATGATAGCTGTGCGCTTTAATGTCAGTTCCCTCCAGTTTGTTGCCATCTGTTTGGCTTCACTGCTCTTAAAGTCGTTCATGTTATGATAAACGATACCATTGTAAACAGGAAACGTAAACTCGTTTTTCTCTTCTTTGCTATTTTGGAGTGAGGCAAGCAAGTTTTTATATCGTTGTTTTGCTGCAACTGCGATGTTTTTGTTTTCCACTTGTGTGGAAGCTATATCGTGGATTACTGCTAAATGGCGCAGGTTATCTGTGTCGTCATCTGTAGAGTAGACATTTCTCGTCTCGTCGTGAACAAACAGGTATACGCACACTTTACCCTCCGGTTGGTAACGGTCAGATACAAGCCATCCTAATTGGTTCGCCTCGTCTATGGCAAGGAAGTAGTCATTGTACAGGGAATTGTATGGCATGCCCATATTCTCTGATTTCAGATATTTTTGCGTATCAGTGTTGTAGCGTGTGACGTAGATGTCATAACCTCCGAGGCTTTCTGAACTTGTAGAACTATAATATAGTGTTACACCATCAGAAAGCATGAACGGATAGGCCTCATTGCTGGCACTGTCTCCAATGCCCAGTGATTCCGGAGCAGACCACTCTTCATTGATGAGATACCGGGAAAATAGCTTCGTATGTTCTGTTGAGTCTGGATAGCAATAAAACAACTTGTCTTTGAAGTCGTTGGTGTAAGTCGTTGTTATCGTGACATCTTTTTTTACGTGTTGATTTGCTTCAAAGATGTTTTTCCAATAGTCTAAGTCTCCACAGCCTTTGTCAAGTTTGATGACAGAGAGAATTTTGTCTTTGTCCACAACAAAACTGTCTATAAATACCACCTTTGCTGTCGCAGAAAGCATATTGGCACCGATACGGATTTTTTCTGCAAGGGAGTCGTATTTTTCCTGCGATTCGCCTGCTACTGGCTGGTTCGTCAATGCCTGCAATGCTGTAGATGCGTCTTCAAATTTGTATATTTTAATCAGGGAGTCCACTTCTGCAATGGTCACCTTGGGCTTCTGAATTACCCGTCCGCGTGTACGCCGTCTCTGTGCATCGACAGTGGCGCAAAATATCAGGCAGATTAAAATTAATATGTATTTTCTTGAATTCATGTTTTGTTGTTCTTGAAACGTTCAGCTGTAGCCTTAAATGCCTTGCAGGTACTTGTCCATAGAATCGGCAGCCTTTCTGCCGTCACCCATGGCTAAAATAACTGTCGCGCCACCTCTGACAATATCTCCTCCCGCAAACAATGTCGGGATTGACGATTGCATGTTTTCGTTGACTGCGATGGTGTTTTTCCTGCCCAGTTCAAGCCCTTCAACAGATTTGGGTACAATTGGGTTGGGGGATACACCGACAGCTACAACAGCCATATCTATGTCAAGCGTTTCTGTTGCTCCGGGGATTGCCACGGGCGATCGTCTGCCGGATGCGTCAGGTTCACCAAGTTCCATTTTCTGCAATATGACCTGTTTGACAGCTCCTTTTTCGTCAGCAATATATTCAATGGGGTTGTGCAGTGTGAGAAATTCGATACCTTCTTCTTTAGCATGCTTAACCTCTTCAGCTCTTGCCGGCATCTCCTTGTCACTGCGGCGGTACACAATCCATACTTTTTCGGCACCGAGGCGTTTTGCCGTGCGACAAGAGTCCATTGCCGTGTTGCCGCCACCGACGACCATGACGCGTTTTGCCTTGCGGATAGGTGTGTCATATTCAGGATTGGAAGCGTCCATCAGGTTGATGCGGGTCAGATATTCGTTTGATGACATAATATTTGTACTGTTCTCGCCTGGTATGCCCATGAAATTAGGTAGACCGGCGCCTGAAGCAACGAAAACACCGTCATAGCCGCTGTCTTTTAGCTCAGCTATTGTAATGGTTTTGCCTATGACGCAGTCTTTGATGAAGCGCACGCCCATTTTTTCCAAATTGCTGATTTCGACATCTACAATTTTGTTTGGTAAACGAAATTCAGGAATACCGTATTTCAGTACTCCGCCGATTTCGTGCAATGCTTCAAAGACGGTGACTTCATAGCCTTTCTTTATCATGTCCCCGGCAAAGCTCAATCCTGCAGGACCTGAACCTACTACAGCGACTTTCTTGCCATTTTTTGCCGTTATCTCAGGGGTTGATATGCTGCCGCTCTCACGTTCATAATCTGCGACAAATCGTTCCAGATTACCTATTGCTACAGCAGGTTCGTTCATTTTCAGATGGATGCACTGGCTTTCGCACTGCTTCTCTTGCGGGCATACCCGACCGCAGACAGCGGGTAGAGCAGAAGTGTGTTTCAGGACACGAGCCGCTTCCAAGAATTCACCGCGTTCAACATTCTTTATGAATGATGGAATGTTGATATTGACAGGACAGCCTTGCATACATGTCGGTTTTGCGCAGTCCAGACAACGTTTAGCCTCGCGCATGGCCTGCTCCTGCGTGTAGCCAGTGTTGACTTCTTCATTACGTGTGGTAGCGCGATAGACTGGGTCTAACTCATTCATCGGACAGCGCTCGATGGCTGTGCGTTCTTTGGGCTTCATGCTCTTGCGCAGTTCTTCACGCCAAGGGGCATTCCTGTCCAAGAGTTCCTCTATCGGTGTTTTGCTCTGTATGGTGCAATTTGGTTTTTCTGTATCTTTGTCTTCTTTTACGACGGATGGGCTGACTGAGGCTTCAAGTTTTTTCATTTCCTCAATCTCAATGTCTTTGAATGCGCCCATTCGTTTGAACATTTCATCAAAATCTACTTCGTGGCCGTCAAATTCAGGTCCATCAACACACACGAATTTTGTTTTGCCACCTACAGTGACGCGACATGCTCCGCACATGCCGGTACCGTCTACCATAATTGTATTCAGTGAGACATCTGTTGATATGTTGTATTTTTTCGTCAGGATACAGCAGAATTTCATCATGATGGCTGGACCTATGGCGAAACATTTGTCTACTTTCTCACGCTGGATAACGCTCTCCATACCGACGGTTACGACGCCTTTGTTTCCGTACGATCCGTCATCGGTCATGATGACAACTTCATCTGAATGCTTGCGTACTTCGTCTTCAAGGATGATGAGTTCTTTGGTACGTCCGGCCAAGACGGAGATGACTTTGTTGCCTGCTGCTTTCAATGCTTTGATGATAGGCAGCATCGGTGCGACTCCCACACCGCCGCCGGCACACAATACGGTTCCGAATTTTTCGATATGTGTAGCTTGGCCAAGAGGGCCGACAATGTCGAGTATGTAGTCTCCGGCCTTGAGGTTGCATAGTTTTGTTGAAGTAAGACCAATGGTCTGGACAACCAGTGTGATAGTGCCTTCTTTTATATCTGAATCTGAAATCGTTAACGGTATGCGCTCGCCTTTGCTGTCAACGCGCACGATAACAAAGTGACCGGCCTTACGCGATTTGGCTATGAGTGGCGCTTTGACAACAAGTTGAAATACTTTTTCTGAAAATTGTTTTGTAGAGACTATTTGGAACATATTTTTGTGTTTAATGTATTCTTGTGACAAAGTTACTAATTATTAGACATTAAAATGTGTTTTTCGTATACAAAAAAAGCTGTTTCGGTGAGAAACAGCTTTTTGTAGAATTATTGCTTGTTTAAGCCTCTGCAACGGGTTCAACCGCAACAACGCTGCGTTTGCGACCGTCATGTTTGAAACTTACAACACCATCAGCTAAAGCGTACAATGTGTGATCGCTACCCATGCCAACGTTTTTGCCGGGATAGTGAACTGTACCTCTCTGACGTACCAGAATATTGCCTGCTATGCATTTCTGGCCGCCCCAAATCTTAACACCGAGTCGTTTGCTATGTGATTCACGACCGTTCTTAGAACTACCTACACCTTTTTTATGTGCCATTTTACTAAGATTTTAAAGATTAAGC
>CACXEH010000110.1 GCA_902766625.1 uncultured Bacteroidales bacterium
AACTTCGCACCGTCGATGAGAGAGGCGATTTTGCACCGAAGCCATGAAAATATTGCGCGAGCGCGCCGCAGCAGTTTTTCCGAAGCCACAGGGCAAAAAGGACCGATTTCAGAGATACTTGCAAGTGAGAGAGAGTAAACACAAAAAAATCAACTAACCGACAAAAAAAACTTAAAAACACACACAACTATGAGCAATCAACATGAAAACAGCAGCAAGACTAAAGCCAGACAGCCACCACATGAAAGCCAGCCGGGCACATGCACCCAGAGGGGCGACATACGTTATCTCAATGATATGCGTTGCCATTTGCATTTGGGACACGATGACGTTGCTATCGGCTCAAGACGGGAGTATTGATTTCGGATGCACAATTTAACTTCCCGAGAATTCAATGTATCAAACCGGATGGAATTATGCCTGGTACAAGGATAGGTATAAAGCGATTACTCAACATTATAAACTGCATAGATTCTGCACTGACCAGATTACATACCGATATCATCTTGCCGACAGATTGAAGCGTCTGCAGCCATATGATACATATACAAAAAAACAGCAAGAAACCATTGTCCAATTTCCTGCTGATTACATAAAAAGTGATCCGGTTGGGATTCGAACCCAAGACCCACAGCTTAGAAGGCTGTTGCTCTATCCAGCTGAGCTACCGGACCAAACTTGTATCAAGACAGACCGGCAAAACCGCCCTATCATAATTTCGGATGCAAAATTACGCTTTTTATTTGATTTAACAAAATGGAACAGTAGATTTAATTCATATTATTCCTTCGTGACATATATTTATTTGAATACATTTTTGTAATTTTGTACCAGATTTCACAAAACAATTGTTGTTTTTAGTGCGCAAAAACATGAAAATTGTGCGCTTTTCGACAAGGAAGAGTGAAAAAATAGATTTTACTAAAACAAACACATACAAATGAAAAAGTACAATTTTAATGCAGGTCCATCTATCCTGCCGCGTGAAGTGATTGAGAAAACTGCCCAAGCATGTCTTGACTTCAATAATTCAGGATTGTCACTCATGGAAATCAGCCATCGTGCAAAAGACTTCCAACCAGTTGTAGACGAAGCCGTCGCTTTGTTCAAGGAACTGCTGGACATTCCTTCAGGATACTCTGTTCTCTTCCTTGGTGGCGGTGCAAGTCTGGAATTCTGCATGGTACCATATAATTTTCTTGAAAAGAAAGCAGCTTATCTGAACACTGGTGTATGGGCAACCAAAGCCGAGAAAGAAGCCAAGCTCTTTGGCGAAGTGGTAGAAGTAGCTTCTTCCAAAGACAAGAACTTCACCTATATACCGCGCCAGTTTGACATTCCGACTGATGCAGACTATCTGCACATCACAACAAACAACACCATATACGGTACAGAACTGCTCAAGGATATTGACTCACCCATTCCTCTTATTGCGGATATGAGCAGTGACATTTTCTCCCGCCCGATTGATGTCAGCAAATATGGTATGATTTACGGCGGCGCACAAAAGAACCTTTCAATGGCAGGAGTCACATTTGTCATCGTCAAAGAAGACCTGTTGGGCAAAGTCAGCCGTCCTATCCCGACAATGCTGGATTACCGTACACACGTCAAAAAAGGCTCCATGTTTAACACACCACCTGTCGTGCCCATATACTGCGCATTGCAAAATCTGAAATGGATCAAAGCCCAAGGCGGTGTCAGTGTTATGGAGAAACGTGCAAAGGAAAGAGCGGAAATCCTGTATGCGGAAATCGACCGGAACAAACTTTTCAAAGGAACAGCTGAGCCTGACAGCCGGTCACGCATGAACATTACATTTGTATTAAAAGACGAATATCAAGATCTCCAGGATGAATTTATGGCATTCGCCACAAGCAAGGGAATGGTCGGCGTAAAAGGTCATCGCGATGTAGGCGGATTCCGTGCAAGTTGCTACAACGCCATGAGCATCGAGGGAGTTCAGGCACTTGTGGCTACGATGAAGGAATTTGAGGCAAGTAAATAACCAACATTGACAGCTCGGAAAGAGTTATCCCAAAAATAAATAATCATGAAAGTTTTAGTCGCAACATCCAAGCCGTTTGCGCCAGTCGCCATTGAAGGTATCAAAAAAGTTACAGACGCCGCAGGCTATGAGTTAGCATTATTAGAAAAATATACAGACAAGGCCGAATTACTTTCTGCTGTATCCGACGCCGATGCCTTAATCGTACGCAGTGACAAGGTTGACGCAGAAGTCTTTGATGCAGCCAAGAAACTGAAAATTGTTGTTCGCGCCGGTGCCGGATTTGACAATCTGGACCTTGACGCCGCATCAGCCCACCACGTCGTTGCGATGAACACACCGGGGCAGAACGCCAATGCCGTCGCAGAATTAGTTATGGGCTTACTGGTTTATGCCGTACGTAACTTCTACAACGGCAAAAGCGGCAGTGAACTGATGGGCAAAAAACTTGGACTGCTGGCTTACGGCAACGTAGGGCGCAACGTAGCCCGCATTGCCAAAGGCTTCGGCATGGAGGTTTATGCTTTTGACGCTTTCTGCCCGGCAGAAGCCATCAAGAATACCGGAGTGACACCTGTTTCAAGCCGCGACGAACTGTTTGAGACATGCGATATTGTCAGCCTTCACATCCCCGCAACAACAGAAACGATAAAGAGCATCAACGCAGACGTAGTCGGTAAGATGAAAAAAGGCAGTATCCTTATCAATACAGCCCGCAAGGAAGTCATTGATGAAAACAGCCTGCTGAAGCTGCTTGCAGAGCGTGAAGATTTGAAATACGTCACGGACATCATGCCCGATGCCAATGACGAATTCGCTAAATTTGAGGGACGTTATTTCAGTACACCCAAGAAAATGGGCGCACAAACAGCAGAAGCAAACATCAATGCCGGTGTAGCCGCAGCAAACCAAATTGTCGGTTACCTCAAAGACGGTATTACAAAATTTCAACTGAACAAATAAGTCACTCTATCCGACACGATACATGGCCATCGTCAAACCATTCAGAGGCATCCGTCCTCCCAAAGAGTTCGTAGAAAAAGTAGAGAGTCGTCCCTATGACGTCCTCAGTTCAGAGGAAGCACGCATCGAGGCAGGTGATAACGAAATGTCACTTTATCACATTATCAAGCCTGAAATCAACTTCAGCCCGGGAACAAGCGAATACGACCCGCGCGTCTACGAAGAAGCATCCCGGCAATTCAAGAAATTTCAGGAAAAAGGATGGCTTGTGCAAGACGACAAAGAACAATATTACATTTACGCACAGACAGCAAGCCTGCCGGCAAACAACAATCAGCCAAAGACGCAATATGGCATTGTTGTCGGTGCATATTCCGGCGACTATCAAACAGGCGTCATAAAAAAGCACGAACTGACTCGCGCAGATAAGGAAGAAGACCGAATGAAACACATCCGTGTCAACAATGCCAACATCGAGCCTGTCTTTTTTGCCTATCCTGACAACAGCACCTTGCTCAATCTTATTGACAAATATGCGCACACCACACCCGAATATGATTTCATAGCTCCTATTGACGGCTTCAGACATCAATTTTGGTGCGTCAGTGACGACAATGACATCAAAACCGTAACGGAAGAATTTGCCAAGATGCCATCCTTATATATTGCAGACGGTCATCACCGCTCTGCTGCCGCAGCTTTGGTCGGCGCAGAAAAAGCCAAGCAAAATCCTCTACACAGGGGCGATGAAGAATACAACTATTTCATGGCTGTATGTTTTCCTGCCAGTCAATTGACCATTTTGGATTACAATCGGGTTATTACAGACTTAAACGGTTTGACAGATGAAGCATTCCTGCAAGCTCTTAGCCAAAACTTCATCGTTGCAGACAAAGGAGAAGCGGAATACCGCCCGCAAAAACTACACGAATTTTCTCTTTACATGAGTGGCAAATGGTATTCACTGACAGCAAAGGATAACACATACAACAGCAATGACCCTATTGATGTTCTTGACGTCAGTATCTCCAGCCGCCTTATTTTGGACCAAATACTGGGTATCAAGGATTTGCGACGTGACAAACGCATTGATTTCGTTGGCGGTCTAAGAGGATTGACTGAACTCAAACGCCGCGTCGACAGTGGTGAAATGAAGATAGCTCTGGCCCTCTACCCCGTCACCATGAAACAAATCATGGACATTGCCGATAAAGGCAAAATCATGCCACCAAAGGCAACATGGTTTGAGCCTAAACTCCGGAGCGGTCTGGTCATTCACAAACTGGACTGAACAAACACACTCGCTCTATATATTCAACTTATATGGACGAGCCGCAGTTTTGACAAATTGCGCGGCCTTCTTGGTATATCAATGCCTCGTGTCCGCATACAGGACATACGCCCCCGGCTTTTGCGCCATCCTTGACATACTTCTTCAACGCTCGCTCAACGCCTGTCTTCCATGTATTGATGTTCTCGTTTTCCAATTGCAAAGAGCCTACCAACTTGACGACACGGTCCAGCGGCATACGATAACGCAGCACTGCGGAAATCAATTTCGCATAATTCCAATATTCTTTATTGAATTTCTCGGAAAGTCCCTCAACTGTAGTTTTGTATCCACGTTTGTTTTCAAACTGGAAGTCATAGCGTTTTGTTCCGTCACGGTTCACATTACGGATGATGCGTCCCTTCATCACAGACTTAGGCAACATTATACCTTCCTCGTCATCTTGGATACCCGTAAATATTTCGTAGGGATAGCCATCCAGCAATCCCACAAAGGCAACCCACTTATCCTTATTGTTCTGAAAACGCACCACATCGCAATCCAACACCTGCGGACGGACTTCCGTAACCATATTATGAGGACCATGAATGTCTTTTTTATTCACGCCTAAAAGCATATCCGTCCGACTTCCCTCACGATATATGGTACAGCCCTTACAACCACTTTTCCATGCCTCCATGTAAACTTCGTTAACAACATCTTCCGTCACGTTCTCAGGCATATTGACCGTAACACTGATGGAGTGGTCTACCCATTTCTGAATTGCACCCTGCATCTTAACTTTGCTTACACCGTCAATGCTATTCGCTACTGAATCAGCATAAGGAGAATGGCTGACGATCTCGCTCAACTCTTCCTCCGTGTATTGACGTTTTACATCATAGCCGTTGAGTTTCATCCACAGCATGAAACTATGATGATAAACCACATATTCCTCATAAGAGTCACCGTTTTCGTCAACAAAGTCAACGTGACATTCAGGGTCTGCAGGATTAACTTTACGGCGTCTGCGGTAAACGACTTTGAACGCCGGCTCAATGCCGCTTGACGTCTGCGCCAATATACTTATAGTACCCGTCGGAGCTATTGTAAGCAAAGCTATATTGCGGCGACCGTACTGCACCATATCGTTGTATAACGCACTGTCTGACTCCCTTATGCGCATGATAAACGGATTGTTGACTTCTTTTGAAGCATCATAAAAGTCAAAAGCGCCTCTCTCTTTCGCCAACGTGACAGATGAACGGTAAGCAGCCAAAGCCAACGTACGATGCACATTTGCGGCAAACCCCGTAGCGTCAACCGACCCATAGCGCAAGCCCATCGCTGCAAGCATATCGCCCTCGCCTGTAACCCCTAAACCTGTACGCCTCCCTGAAGCACATTTTTCATAAATCTTTTTCCATAATTGGCGCTCAGTTGATTTGATATATTCTTCTTGGGGGTCACTGTCTATCTTATCCAGAATCTTCTGTATCTTTTCCAGTTCCAAATCAATGATGTCGTCCAACAGACGCTGGGCTATAATAACATGTTGCCGGAAAAGTTCAAAGTTGAAACGAGACTGATTGGTAAAAGGATTAACCACATAAGAGAAGAGATTGATTGCCAATAATCTGCAACTGTCATAAGGACACATGGGTATCTCACCACACGGATTAGTGGAAATAGTAGCCAAACCTTTGTCAGCATAGCAATCGGGGATACTTTCTTTTAATATCGTACTCCAAAATAACACTCCAGGCTCTGCTGACTGCCACGCATTATGAACAATTTTGTTCCACACGTCGCGCGCATTGATTTCTTTTACGACTTGAGGATTCGGAGAATCTATCGGAAACTGCTGCCGATACTTGTCGCCGTTCTGCACGGCCCTCATAAACTCATCGTCTATGCGAACAGAGATGTTTGCTCCCGACAGACGGCCGTCAATCAGTTTGGCATCTACAAAATCCTCAGCATCGGGATGTTTTACACTAAGCGAAAGCATCAGCGCACCACGACGGCCTTTCTGCACAACCTCATTGGCAGAAACGCTGAAACGTTCCATTAATGGCACCACACCAGTACTCGTCATCGCGGAATTTTCTATCGGAGTACCTTTAGGACGCAATTTTGACAAGTCGTGCCCCACTCCGCCGCGACGTTTCATCAACTGCACCAACTCCTCGTCAATTTTCATGATAGCGCCATACGAGTCAGCATCACCCGGCAATCCTATCACGAAGCAGTTGGAGAGAGAGGCCAATTGAAAATTATTTCCGATTCCCATCATCGGGCTTCCCGCAGGGATGATATAACGGAAATGATCCAACAGTGAAAATATCTTATCTTCGGTCAACGGGTTGGCATACTTGCTTTCAATCCTCGCCAACTCATGCGCCAGACGCTGATGCATCGCTTTGGGAGAATCTTCATATATATTGCCCTCCGCATCTTTCAACGCATATTTATTAATCCATACCCGTGCAGCCAGCTCGTCTCCGCTGAAATATTCCAATGAGCGGCGCACTACCTCTTCATATGTGTAACAGGCTTTATTATCTTCCATTTGTCAGAGAAAATCCCTATACTTCTTATTTAAAGCAAAAATACATTTCTTTTTTGAGTTATATCTAAACTGAAAACACTTTTTTCACTAAACGAATCGCTTAAACCTAATAAATTTGCTATTTTTGTTACATAATTTACTAAATCTATTTGTTCACATGAATGACATATATGTTATTGGCTTAGAATTTGGAACAGACTCTGCCAGAGCATTGCTCGTTAATGCGGCTACAGGACAAGAAACAGACACAGAAGTCGCATACTATCCCCGTTGGATGGAAGGCAAATACACTGACAAAAGTATTGCACAATTCCGTCACCATCCGAAAGATTATATCGAATCACTGCAAACTTGCGTCAAAGCGGTCACCAGCCGCCACCCGGAATTGGTGGAAGACATTGTATCAATCTCTTTGGATACAACCGCCAGCACACCGTGCCTTGTCGACAAGGAGTGTACGCCTTTGTCTTTGAAACCAGAATACGCAGACAATCCCGACGCAATGTTTGTCGTGTGGAAAGACCACACCGGCCAGCCCGAAGCTGACGAAATCAACGCTCTGCTTGCCAAACAACCCGTCAACTACTCTCTCCATACAGGTAATTTCTATTCCGCAGAAAACTATTGGTGCAAAGTATTGCACATCTTGCGCCACAGCCCCGAACTACAAAAGGCCGCCTATTCAGCCATAGAGATATGTGATTATATCCCTGCACTGCTGACAGGTTGCAAGGACGCCTCTGCCGTCAAATTCGGACATTGCTGCACGGCATCCAAATTGATGTGGGCTGAGGAATGGGGCGGTTATCCCCCTGTGGAGTTCTTCAAGCAGCTTGACCCCGTTCTTCTTCCAATTCTGGAACATCTTCCGAACAACAATTACAGTTGTGAGACCCCTGTCGGAAGACTTACCGCTGAATGGGCAGAAAAGTTAGGACTCAAAGAAGGCATCTTGATAGGTGCCGGCAATGTGGACTCCCATTCCGGCGGCGTTGGCGGCGGCATATGCTACGGTACTATGGTCATGAACCTCGGTACGTCCGCATGCTTCATGTCTGTCATGCCTAAGGAAGAAATGGGTGACACTATCGTTGAAGGCATATTTGGACAAGTTTATGGCTCGATTCTCAGTAACATGGTCGGCTTTGAGTCCGGCCTGTCTTCTTTCGGCGACGACTTCGCATGGTTCAAAAACCTCATGGCTTGGCCTTTGAAGAATATTGTTGGCAAGAGTGAACTCATTGATGCCACAACAAGAGAGAAACTTGTGGCAGAAGCCGAAGACGACATACTCCTTGAAGTTGCCAGAGAGGCAGAGAAACTGAATATTACCATCAACTCTCCATTAGCCACAGACTGGTTTAACGGACGACGAGCACCATATACCAATAATACACTGACAGCGACCATCTCCGGACTGAATCTATCAACCAATGCCGCTGAGATATATTATGCCATCGCCGAAGCTACCGCCTTTGCGGCAAAATGCTGCATCGACCATAATACAAAGTTCGGTGTTGTCACAAAAAAACTCATCGGTATCGGCGGCATAGCGCAAAAGGCACCTTTTGTCGTTCAGCTTTTAGCAGACGCCGTCAATATGCCTATTGAGGTTTCCGGCTGCAAACAAGCCGGCACCATGGGGTCAGTTATTCATGCCGCTGTTGTAGCCGGCATATACCCAACAGTAGCTGAAGCGCAAAAAGTTTTGTGCAGCCCAGCCTCACGATGCTACCAGCCTGATGCCAAGCGTCACGCATTGCTGCAGAAACGCTATGAACGCTATAAGGCTTTGGGTGCTTTCACGGAAACCGAACAAGAGAAGAATTATTAATTACATTTGCCTTACCTGTAATTTATGTTTAGATTATTGTCTGACCCTAACAAACGCAAATGGGTTATTGTTGCAACAATGTTTGTTGCCATTATATGCAATTACCTAGACAGGCAATTGCTCTCCATCCTCAAGCCTGAGATTTTAGAGCACTATAACATCAGTAATCTGGAATATGCCTGGATAGTCAATATCTTTTTGATTTGCTACGCCATCATGTATCCTCTGTCCGGCATACTTGTTGACCATTTCGGGCCTAAGAGAGTCATGTTAGGCGGTATCACAGTATGGTCTCTGGCATGTATCGGAGGCGGTTTGGCACCCAATGTATGGACGT
Organism: uncultured Bacteroidales bacterium; assembly: GCA_902766625.1. Taxonomy (GTDB): domain Bacteria; phylum Bacteroidota; class Bacteroidia; order Bacteroidales; family Bacteroidaceae; genus UBA6382. The sequence continues at coordinate 8,985 of CACXEH010000110.1, forward strand.
TCTCTCTCTGCCGCGGCATCCTGGGATTGGCCGAACCTACCATCTTCGCCGGCCAGTTGGTCGTCGTCACCCTATGGTTTGAAAAGCGCCAACGCGCCACAGCAAACAGCCTATGCACCATCGGCGGATCACTGGGAGCAGTCATCGCACCTATCGTCATTGCCTGGCTTATGCATCTGCTGTCATATTGGCAGTATGTATTTATCCTCTCAGGTGTTGTAGGACTGGTCATCGCTTTCTTGTGGATTTTTATCTACAAAACACCTTCTGACGATATTCTTCAAAAAACGCTTTATGCAGAACCTGACAGTCAGAAGTCTGTAACAGACAGCAGCACATTCAGTTTCAAGCAACTTTTTAAGACCAGAACCTTATGGGGAGGCCTGCTCATCCGTCTGGTCAGCGACCCTGTATGGTATTTCTGCTGTTTCTGGCTGCCGGGATTTCTCAGAAGCATGGGTGCAAAAGAAAACCTCAGCACCCAGCAGACACTTGACCTGATACAATGGATTGGCGGCATACCATTCCTCATCGGTGCTATCGGTGGCGTGCTTACCTCCGTATGGTCTGACAGGATGGTCAAGGCAGGCAGACGCACTTCACTCTCTGCGCGCAAGTTCACCCTCATCAGTACGGTGGTCATAGCGCCTTTATGTATGTTTGTTCCCTTTATTGCCGGCAGCGACACCGTCACATTCAGCATGAAGATAGGGTTAGTCATCGCCATATTCAGTCTGGTTGCAGTCATGTGTCTCAGTTGGTTATATACACTTCCGGTCATCCTCGCTGAGACATTCCCGATCAAGAATGTAGCCACAGTCATGGGCATCTGCTGCGGTGCCGGAGCTTTAGGCTCAACAGTATTCAACCAGTTTGTCGGCTCTATCCCCGAACAAGGATGGACAATCCTGTTTGTCGTCATGGGTACCCTCCACATCATTGCCGCCATTATCCTCAACAAGATGGTGCGCAAAGAGTTCTAACGTAAAACAAAACAACCATAAATATTTTTTATATGAAAACTATCACAGAACCCGCAAGACAACTCAACGTCCGTGCGGAAGTTGATGTCCTCGTTGTCGGAGGCGGTCCTTCCGGTATCATTGCCGCCGAAGCCGCTGCCGGAAACGGACTTAAAGTAATGCTTTTGGAAAGCAGAGGCTATCTCGGTGGAAATCTTACCATTGGACTTCCCATACTTTCTTTCCTTAATTGCAACGGCAAGCAGAATGTCAAAGGTCTGGCACAAAATCTCATTGACCGTCTCAAGAAAGACGGCAACGCCAGTGAGCATAAACCCTGTAAGCTTCATATGAGTCTCACTATCATCAATTCCGAGGCCGTGAAAGACGTTGCTTTGGACATTATGAAGGAAAAAGGCGTTGAAGTGCTGATGTATACCTTTGTTGCCGACACCATCACAGAAGGCCGCAAAGTCAAAGGTGTCATCATTGAGAGCAAAGCCGGGCGTGAAGCCATCCTGGCTAAAACCATCATTGACTGTACGGGCGACGGCGATGTGGCAGAACGCGCAGGAGTACCTATGAGCAAAGGCGACAGCAACGGTGGAATGCAGCCTCCTACCCTCATGTACAATATGCGCGGTGTCGAGATAGACAAACTCCGTGACGCCATTGTAAATCACCCGGAAGACTTTGACATGGACACCATGCCCAAAGAGCAATTCAAAGAAGGTATGTTTATCACCGTCGGCCTGCGCAAGCGCATCAAAATGGCCCAGGCAGCCGGCATAAAGATACCTGTGGCACGCACCATCCTGATTACAGGCCTGAACAAAGACGAGATCTGGGTTAATATGACACGTGTCAGCGGCGTTGACTCTACCCTGCCTGAAAGCTACACTCGCGGCGAAATCGAGGCAAGAGAGCAAATGAAAGAAATCAACAAATACCTCAAGGAGTTTGTGCCCGGCTTTGAAAACGCATGGGTTGACAAGGTCTCTCCTTTCATGGGCATACGTGAAAGTCGCGTCATGCACGGGCGCTACATCCTCACTACTGACGACATTCTTTCCAACCGCCGTTTTGATCATGTCGTGGCTGTTGCCAGCTATCCTGTTGATATTCATCACGCACAAGGAGGCGACTGCACAATGATTTTCACAAAGGATGATTACGACATCCCTTACGAGTGTCTGCTTCCAAACGAGTTTGACAATCTTCTGGTTGCCGGTCGCTGCTCATCCATGTCCCATGAGGCTATGGCGGCTACCCGCGTCATGTCCACTTGTATGGCATTAGGCGAAGCTGCAGGCCGTGCCGCCCGCATCGCTCTGATTGCTGGGGTAGAACCTGCCAACGTGGATATCAAAATCTTGCAGAAGGAACTGCGCGATACCGGCGCATATTTAGGAGAATAGCATCATGCGATACTTTTTTATTACTATCACTCTCCTCTTGGCGCTGACGGCGGTCAGTGCCAAGAAAGCGGCTGACGAATATAAGATTATGACTTGTAATATCCGTATTACAGGTCTTGAAGCCGATGCTCCCTATGCGGAGCGCGTATGGGAAAACCGCCGTGACCTGTGTGTAAACACGATTCTGAAAAGGAAGCCAGACTTTTTCTGTCTGCAAGAAGTTATCTATGACTCTTACGCCTATTTCAAAGAGAAATGCAAAAAATATACATCCTACGGGTTTGTCGGTCCTGAAATGGACCCTTACACTGAAGGCTATCACTTTATCGGCAAGAACGTTATTTTCTTCCGCACAGATAAGTTTGAGTTTGTCGGTTCCGGCTGCTATTGGCTCAGCGAAGACCCGCTTATCAGTGGCAGCATGTCGTGGGAAACCAACCGCGCGCGCCACTGCAACTGGGTGCGTTTGAGAGATAAAAAAACCGGTAAGGAATTTCGTATTCTCGACATTCACCTTGACCACATAAGCGATGCCGCCCGTCGTGAGCAAATCAAAATTATCGTACGCGAGTGCGAACAGTACAGCAAAGACTTCCCGCAGATACTATGCGGTGACTTTAACGCCGGTATCAAGAGCGCACCCATCAAGTATATCCATGCTCAGGATGGTTGGAAAGAAATGTATGAAGACATACACGGCATGGGCGAATATGGCTATACGTGTCATGCCTTTCTCGGTCCCAACCACAAGTCAAAGAGCAACCGCCGCATCGACTTCATCTTCCACAGGGGCAATGTCCAGACTTTATCTTGTGATGTCGTCACAGACCACGTCGGCAACATGTATCCCAGTGACCACTACTTCATAGAGGCTAATTTCAGGATTAAATAAAATCAATTTTCCTGCATAACATCAAAAATGAGACGACCAATGGTCGTCTCATTTTTGTATCTCTCCAACACAACAATCGCAGACGGATAAAATGCAATAGCGTAATCTGACTACCGCATCGTAAATAATATTGTAGTTTCAATCCGATATATTCTCAGTTCCATCAGGCGGAATATAGATTCCATTGGGTGGAACTTAGATTCCACGGGCTGGAACATAGGGTATAACGTGTAAACACTTTTTGTTCGTGTACTGACATATAAAAATTTAGCTCATTGATTGTCTCACGACAACCAATGAGCATTAACTAACCTTAAATCTAATACCATGAAAACGATGCAAAAATATACATTTTTTTTCAAAAACAAACATTTTTGCAATATTATTTTACAAAAAAACTGATTTTTCTTGATTTCCGGCAAAAAAATAGATTATTATTCCACGTAAAGCACCAAACCTTTCAGATATTCACCTTCCGGATGATATATATTTACCGGATGATCGGCAGGCTGGTGCAACTGGCACAAGATACGTACAAAACGATTGGCACGCGCAGCTGCAGTGAAAACAGCTGTGCGGAACTGCTCCGGACTGACTGCCTGTGAACAACTGAAGGTGAATATAATGCCGCCCTTTTTAATTTTACTTATCGCTGCGGCATTTAAACGCGCATATCCCTTCAATGCATTATGCAACGCATCTCTGTGCTTGGCAAAAGCGGGCGGGTCAAGCACGATGATATCGTAATCCTCGGTCATGTCAGCCATAAACCTGAACGCATCGCATGAGAAAGACTGATGGGCGGACGTGTCTTTGAAATTCAACGCAATATTGGCATCAGTTATTTCAATGGCACGACTGGAACTGTCAACAGAATGGACCAAGGTTGCACCGCCACGCATGGCATAAACAGAAAAACCGCCTGTATAGCAAAACATGTTGAGAACTTTCTTACCTTGAGAGAATTGCTCCAGCAAGCGCCTGTTATCACGCTGGTCAACAAAAAAACCAGTCTTTTGCCCTTTCAGCCAGTCAATTGTAAACTTCAAGCCATTCTCCATAGCGACATTACTCTTGCTCTCACCATACAAATAGCCTGACTCAAATTCAAGTTCAGCCTTGAATGGTAAAGTCTGGTCGCTCTTATAATAGATACATTCCAACTGATTTCCCATCTGCTCATGCAAAGACTCGGCTATCACCTTACGCCACATATGCATACCGACACTATGGGCCTGTATGACAGCAATTTTGTCATAGACATCAATGACCAATGCAGGTAAACCGTCACCCTCGCCATGAACCAAACGGAATATAGTGTTGTCTTCACGCAAAAGATTGAGCCTGAGACGGAGTTGGATGGCATTGTGTATGCGACTGGAGAAAAAAGCTTTATCTATTTCGATATCATCAAAAGACAAAATGCGCACCGCTATGGAGCCAATCTGGTAATGACCGACAGCAAGAAAATTACCTTCAGCATCCATGACACGCACAACCTCGCCTTCTGCGACATCTGAATCCATCCTGGCAATCGCACCAGAGAATATCCACGGATGATAACGCCTTACACTGGCTTCCTTACCTCTTTTTAAAAATATTGTCTTGTACATAATCGTGCTTATTATCTTTGCGTATTCAAAAAATCCTTGACAAAACTATCTATCAGTTTATGAGGACTTAACGGGGTCTTAAGAATATAATCGTGTGTTGTCTTAAGTTTATAGAGCTTGTTGTATAGATTTAGGCATGCCCACGCATCTGTGGCGGCATAGCGCTTCTGCGCATCAGTGAGCACATCTCTCTCCCAGTTGGTCAGGCGTTGCGACTTGGAAATGTAGCGATGAAAAACATTAGCATAAATCTTCTGAAGACTCTGATCGACAATGCCAACATCACGCGCCATACGCTGCAAGTCTACCCACTTGCCCATCTTGAAGTGAGACCTCTCGTTGAGCATAAGAATATCATTCTGCAATGACAAACCTACTTTTAACTGCCTGTCGCTGCATAATAAATCTGTCAACGGCTGTGGTAAACCGATATAATTTAACCTGAACAAAAAACAGATGTCATTTGTGGATATTTGGAGCAGGGCAACTTTGTGCTTATACGCTGTTTTACTGAAATTTGGCTTAGTCTCTGTATCTATTCCCAACACTTTCTCCTCACCCAAATAACGCACCGCCTTTTCCATCTCAGGAATAGTACTTATGGTTTCTATCTTACCCGTGAAAAGAATGCGGGGATAACCAGTTATCTTCAATTTATCTACCTGTGGGCTAAGAACAAGCATACGGATTCCCTTATAAATCATCTTCTGCATCGACATTGCATACTATCTCATGCAATGCCCTCATGGCACTCAACAATCTGCCGCCCCAGTAGTCTTTGAAACCTCTCATCGCCTCGGACAACGCAGCAAACATAACCTCCTCCAACTCTGTCTGAAAAGAGGAAACGAAATTACCCAAAGCCTGATACACATCAGCCATATCTTCAGAAACAGTCTTGAGAATAGGCCTGTCACTATACTTCATATCCTCTACAAAAGTATCAAGATAATCGTCTTTATTTCCCAACAGCCTTGAGATTTGAGAACGGACATAATCATATTGCTCTTCCGTCACATACTCCTCCACTGTATCATCATTATCAAGTTCCAATGCCGATAATATCAAACCCTTCTGATACAATGCCCCTAATATTTTCTGTAAAGAATAGCAAAAAGCCGTAACACTCTCTTCTTCATTCTGTTCTATAAGATTACAAAATTTTACAGACAACGTAACAAATTCCATTACGTCTGCAGAAAATACAGAACTCCAGCTATTGCGCTCCATAAAATTATTTGAAGTATTTATTTAAATACAAATTTACTAAATAAAGAGCATATATCCGCCGTTTATTCGGATTTCCTCGTCTCTGTTTCCTCCCTCGGCACCGGCCGGGAAGAGTGCGACCCGCAGACGGCCCCGTGACGACGCGCGCCCCTGCGGCAGGCCGCAAAAAAAAGTCCCCCGCGGCATTGTGCGGAGGACTCCAGGAAAAAAACGGCGGCGACCTACTCTCCCGCTGACGCAGTACCATCGGCG
>CACXEH010000111.1 GCA_902766625.1 uncultured Bacteroidales bacterium
CCGCCCGGGCGGTACAGCCAGGGTCTCCGGCCTATCTCGATGTAGTCAGAGTGCATCGCGGGCGGATTGCCGTATCCGGCAGGCTTCAAGTATTTCTTGGAGGGGTCAAACGTCACGTCCAGATGGCCTACCTTTGAATAGAGGTTGCCCATAATCTTACCGTCGGGAGCGGCGAGAGAGGAACATCCACCCACTTCAGATTTTTTGCCCATAGATACTGAGGCACGTACAAGGTAGGCACCGGTGTGATAGGCGCAAAATGTATCAATCAAATCAAGTACGTGATGAGGGTCGCTCCGCTGGTGGGATGCGCCGATGATGATGTCGGGCTTCCAACGGGCTATGTTGGCGTAGGCCTCATAAAAATAGAAGTCATAACAGATAAGAAACATATATCTTACGCCTTCTATGTCAAGATAGAAAGGCTCTTGCCATTCACGTGTATATTTGTTGTCTACGCCTGTCTTTTGCCATTCTCCAGCGGTGACGTGCTGCTTGTAGTATTTCCCGATAAGCGAGCCGTCTCTGCCGTATACATGGATAGCGTTGCGCGGCACATCCCAAGAGTCGTCTACTGCGCCACAGAATACGAGCGTACTGCATCTGCGAGCTGTTTCGGCACATTTCTTGAGCAAGACGGGGCCGTTCTCTCTTGCTTTCTCAAAGAATCCTTTAGTGACGGTCTTTCCGGGTACATCGCTGAACTCCGGAAGCACCACTATGTCCAGCGACGCATCGCAGTCATCCAGTTCTTTCAGCGTCCACTCAAAACTCTTGTCCAGTCCGGCCTCGTCCATCGCATAGAGTGGTTGTATCATGCGGGCCTTCATCGGTTTTGCTGTGACACATACGGCATTCAGAAACGCCAGGGCGAAAATCAAAATACGTGTTCTATTCATTGTCTTTCTTCTTAAATATACTGTCTATTACAAGTGCTATGGCGCCATCGCCTGTTACGTTGCATGCCGGTCCGTATCCGTCTAAGGCAAGATACAGGGTCATCACCAGTGCTGTCTGCTCAGGACCGAATCCCATAATGGACTCCAATAGTCCGACAGATGCCATCAGCACACCTCCCATAACGCCCGGGGCTGCTACTGCCGCAATGCCCTGCATGAATACGAAGTGGGCATACACGGCAAAGGGGAGCGGGATATTGAAGATGTATGCTATCGCTATGGATGATACGGCCAGTTTAATCGTTGAACCGCACATGTGGACGGTGGAACACAGGGGAATCGTAAAGTCCACAATGTCTTCCCGTATGCCGTTCTTTTTTGCGCAGGCTGAAGTCACTGGGATGGTGGCCGATGAGGAACAGATGGAAAATGCCGTCAGATATGCGGAAGACATGTTCCAGAGACATTTGAACGGATTTTTCCTTGCTATGATTCCGGCTATGCAGTATTGTATGACCAGATAACAGACGCTGAGCACTATGCCTGTGAGTATTATCTTGAATCCTGCACCGATTAACGCCGTGATGGTCCCTTTTGCGCTCATCTCACATATCATTGTGAATATGTATACAGGCAGTAGGGGGATGATGATTTTCTCTATGGTCCACTTGATGATGTTGCCAAATTCGTCAAAGCCTGTCTTCAGCGCTTTGGCATCAGTAAAGATAATGCCCACACCTATCATGAACGACAATAGCAAGGCGGTCATGATGTCGCATAAGGGCGGTATCTTCAATTCAAAATACGGCAGGAACTCCTTCCCCGCTGCGGCTTCCGTATAAAGTTCTCCCACCTTCAGGTACATCGGCATGATGTTGGATGAACAGATATGGGCAAAGAAGCCCGACAGTATTGTGGAGACGTAAGCTATGGCCAATACGCAGAGCAGCATCTTGCCGGCCTTGCGTCCCACACCGGCGATAGCCGGTGTCACAAGCCCCAGCACAAGTAAAGGAATAATAAATTTCAGACACTGTGCAAACAGCACGTCAAAAGTTTTGAAGACGCGCACAAGGGCATCAGGCGCTATCAGCCCCAGCAGTGCACCGCAGGTTATGGCTATGATAACTTTAAGAAACAGACTCGGTTTTATTTTTTTGAAATGTGACATGTTCTCTTAATATTTATTATATATGGTATCATTGATATGCAAAAATAATCATAAAATCCGAGATGCCGTTTTGTTTTCACGTAAATTGGGAAAAACTTCTGTCGGTCGATGTTACAAATGTCATTGCGACGTTAAGATGCGGCCGTGTCCTTTCTATGTTGTCAATCATGCATCTGTATATGCCAAAGGTAAGCGTTAGACCATTAATTTTTCCAAGAAAAAAGCGATGCACACGACTGAAGATGAGTGGAAACATGACGGTCTTCAAACCTGACAGGATGATTTTGGTCAAGTAAGGATAAGAGACGGTTTAACACGGCCCGTGAAAGGTAATCGGAAGACTATTCGTATCTTTGTAAACAATATAAATCGGAGGATCTGTATGGAAACAATAATTTCGTGGACAAAAGAGAACTTTGACTTAATATGCCTGTTTGTAGGTATGGCAGGTGTGCTGATTTCTATTGTCAGTGTCATCTATGAGGTTAAGGCTAAAAGACGCGGCAAAAATAGAGGATAAAACAAAAGTGGCATGATGTAATTTTGGCTATTCGCTCGTTTATTTGTATCTTTGAAGGCAAAATGAGACGGGTCCTGATGATGATAAGATTATTCGCAGCTCTTTGCGTCATGTGTCTGGCGGTTTTGTTGAACTGGCCGAACAATAGCGCAGTGTCCTTAGAACAGCCCTGCCTGCATCGGGAGTCATCCGTCGTTGTTCCGCAGCATCGACATCATCAGGAAGCCACATTGACAGATGTCTCGCAGATTTACCGTATTTGCACTTCCCGCCCCCAGCGTATCCTTCCTGCCCGGGGGTCAAAGACCGAAAGAACCATTACGCCGTTTGGCAACTTCGCCATCCGGCAACATAATGTCAAACTCCTTTATTCCTTTTTCGACAGCAGATGCCGTATGGAGACAGCGCCATTCTGCTTGTCAGCCTCGTGCGACTATTATGTCATCGCTCTGAGGCGCATCATTCGCTGACACTGTCCCGATTATCACAGGGACACACTTTTCTTTCCACATCATTAATTTAAAACATAACCGTTCGGCCATAAAGCCGTTCGGATAATATTATATATAACTATGACAAGTATCAAAAACCTGGAGATGGCTGCTGCCCTCTCCGCGTATCAGCATATCGAGATTAAGAAATCATTGTTTTCTACCAAAGCCATCTATACGCCTACACAGAGTCATGTCAAGGCTGTCATCCTGGAATACAATCCTTCTGTGGGCGAACGCGTGAAAAATCTTTTAGACATGCCGCTCGACAAGATGGCTGCCGACATCCTGCAGCAAGGCAAACCTGTAGCCGGTGCCAACGGCAACTTCCGCCTGGAACTCTGCCTGAGCGCCGACCATCAGTTCTGCGCCTTACAGTTGTTCCGTTTCGGAGATTTCCAGTATAAGCCTGTCTTTGAACCCCGTTTTTACGAAGGTGAGGATGTAGGCTATATCATACAACTGATGTAGTTTTATACCCGTCACGGTGGTAAACAACTCAGCCGGTATGCAGGATTCATTATGTCATGAATCCTGTTCGGTTGTTGCTGTTTCCGTCGTTATATTCTCTATTCCATCGGATGGAATCTATGTTCCAGCCTTTGTAACGGAGCATCTGTCAGTACAAAAAGACAATGTTATCCTTGCAATCAGGCTGTATTCGTATTGTGAAATGCCAGGACAGGCTTGTCA
>CACXEH010000112.1 GCA_902766625.1 uncultured Bacteroidales bacterium
AGCCTTCCGCAGACATCTGGAGACTCGGAGTCGGTGCACTGGGACTCCGTGCCGATGAGGTATGCGTCGTCGGCGACTCGCTGGACAAAGACATCCGTCCCGCAAAAAGTATCGGATGTCAGACTATATGGCTGAACAATGCAGAAGGGACATCCCCGGCGTCTCCCAACGAGACCGCCACAGACGACACCATCAGCAGCATCGACGAACTCCCCCAAAAACTTACCGGGCACGTATAACCGCCCGTCCGGACGCAAGAACACATAAAAATCCATCCACGGGATACTGCCGCCACCACTGCGCGGCGATAATTCTTGTCTTTTCCCGATATATCTTCCGTTCCAACGGATGGAATATAAGTTCCGACCAATAGAACGTATGTTCCATCGGACGGAACTTATATTCAATAAGGCAGGACCGCTGCAACTGCCGGCTAAAAATGCGCAGGGCCGGACTGATGCAACCAGCCATCGAGGACAGCAAGAGAGACAACACAAAAGCCGAAAACGGGAAAATCGATAAATATTGCAGAAGATTTGCCAAGATTTCTATATCGCAATTCCCGTACATTTGTAATCAAAACAGGCCTTGGACCCGATGGGGATTGTACCATTGCTGACAGTTTTTACGGTATTAACTGATTTTTTATTAGCTTTGCAGTCGAAAGGCTCCATAAACACTACGAGCATGTATACCGAATGTCTCTCAAGCTATCAGCCCATCACGCTTGACCAAATGGGCGGAATAAAACTGATGAACCGCACGGACACTAAGTTTGTCACCAATACGGCCGTGCTTGGACGGTTGCTTCAGATGGCGAAAGACGACTACCGTGTTCAGGAAACAGACGGCAAACGGCTGGCAGACTATTACACGGTATATTTTGACACGCCGGAATCGGCCATGTATGTGGAACATGAGACCGGGCACACTAACCGGCAAAAGCTGCGCATACGCTCCTATGTGGAGTCGCGCATGAATTTCCTCGAGGTCAAGACCAAGAACAACCGTGACCGCACCAAGAAGATACGCATGGGCATCACGGAATTTGACTTTTCAAGATGCACGGACTTTGACTTGCAGGCACAAACATATTCCAACTTTCTCCACGAGCATCTGAAATACCCGCCGGAGACTTTGACATGGCAAATCGAGAACCGCTTTGACCGCATCACGCTAGTCAACAACGCTATGACGGAGCGCCTCACGATAGACACTAATCTAAGGTTTCACAATCTGCGCACCGGCCACTTCCATCTGATGGAAAACATTGTCATCATTGAATTAAAGCGCAACGGACTGCAACACTCTCCCATCCTGCATATGTTGCGTGACTTACGCATAAAGCCGAACAGATTCTCGAAATATTGCATCGGGACGGCACTGACCAACGACAGCATGCGCCGCAATCGGTTCAAGACAAGGTTGCATGAATACGAACGGATATTACACAACAATTATATCACATACTGAACGAAATATGAACACATTACTTCCTACTGAATTTCTGGACACACTTGTCAGGTTTGTCATCTGCGTTATCGTCAACTGGAGCATCATCTTCTGCCTGTACTACAGAAAAAGTCACCGGCGTGATTTCTCATTCACTTTTATGATGATGACTGTCGCCATCTTCTTCCTCGTCTATTTCATGATGGGAATGGACCGTGGCAAGGCAACGATGGGAGTCGGTCTCGGACTGTTTGGCATCTTCAGTATCATGCGATATCGCACTGACAGCATGCCCGTAAGAGAAATGACATATCTTTTCGTCATTATCTGCCTTGCCGTGATACACGCCATGGCGACCGAGTCTGTCGAGGAGCCCAGCATCGGTTCTGACACAATGGCCATGAGCTATGCAGAACTGATCACCGTCGATGCCATTACTATCGTCTGCCTATACATATGTGAACACTTCCTGAAAGCACAAAGTACCAAACTGATTCAATACGACCGCATTGAACTCATCACACCCGAACGGCGTCAGGAACTTATAGAGGATATTAAGAAGAGAACAGGCTTAAACGTAACACATATAGATATCGGTGCAATTGACTTCATCAAAGACATGGCCATGCTAAAAGTTCACTATCAAGGACAAAACAACACGGTTAACAGTGTCTTAAAACTGTACAAGGACGAACTGAAAGAATTTTAAATAACACATCAGATATATGAACAAAGCGAAATTTCTTTTACTGATGTTATTGCCGTTAGCGGCAAGAACCTATGGTGATGACTTCGGCATGCTTTACAACATTGGCGCAGAAAAGAAACTTGGCAGCAAATGGGAAATTGAAGCAGGAGCGGAACTTCGCAATCGCAACAATTCAAGAACATTAGACCGATGGGAACTCAGCGCCGACGCATCATACAAGATTCTAAAAGGATTGAAAATCGGAGCAGGTTATTCTTTCCTCTACGACAATAACGAGGAAAAAATCACATATCATTCCGACGGTAGTGTCAACAACTGGCGTCCGAACTATTGGGGAGCACGTCACCGTTTTCGTGTAGATTTGACAGGAAGCGTAAAACCCAACAAACGTTGGCAATTCCAACTAAGAGAGCGATGGCAGTATACTTATCGGCCTTCAAAAACTACCGACCGGTACGACATGGACAACCAGATGTGGGATAATGACTATGTACGTGACGCTAAAGCAAAACACATCCTACGGAGCCGCCTGCAAGTAAAATACGACATCCCTAAATCAAAGTTTGAGCCTTTCGCAAACGCAGAGATGTTCAACGCATGGAGCATTGAGAAAATACGCTATCATATCGGCATATCGTATACGCTGAAGAAACAGCATGTATTCGAAGCCGCATACCGTTATCAACACCTATACGGTGACGACAATGATAACGAGCAAAACCGCCACATGATAGGATTAGGTTATAAATACAAATTTTAATAATCATGAAGAAAACAGCCATCTCTATACTGATTTTTGTAATCAGCTTCGCCTTCTTCAGTTGTACGGATGACGATCATTCGTTGGCAGAAATAATCGCTCTGTCGGATAACAATTTCTCAAACGATACAATCTACGTGGAGTACAATGGTTCCGTAGTAACCGTCAAGGGCGATGACTATAATCTTATTACAACGGACGGTGCAGATGTGACTGCCAACATCATCGACACAACAGCTTTCTATGTGTTTGTGCTCAGCGGCACATCAACTGACGGGCAATTTAAGACCTATGCGTTTCATAAGTTCGGCATTGTTCTCAACAACCTCACATTGTCCAACAACGACGGTCCGGCATTGAACAACCAATGCCATAAGTCTTTATACCTTACATGTCCCGCAGGCACAACAAACACACTTTCTGACGGCACATCCTATACTGAAACCACAGAAGACCAGAAAGGTGCCTTGTTCAGTGAAGGCCAGATACTCTTTAGCGGAGCCGGCTCCCTGAATATAACCGGCAACTGCAAGAATGCTATCGCATGTGACGATTATATAGCCATCGATTCGGCCATTGCCATAACAGCCACAAGTATCAGCAGTAACGGTATCAAGGTAAATGACGGCATCCACATCAATGGCGGTACGCTAAGCATTATCGTATCAGCTGACGGGGCCAAAGGCATCAAATGTGACTCTATTGTAAATATCACAGGCGGAGACATCAACATCACGACATCCGGCGATTATCTGATAGAGACTACCGACGGAGTGACAGACACGTCAACTTGTGCTGGCATCAAGTGTTCTGGCACTATGACCATGAGTGCGGGAACACTGACCATCACCAGTACAGGTGACGGTGGCAAAGGTATCAACTGTGACTCTGACATCTACTTTACGGGCGGTACATTGAATGTTACCTGTACTGGCGATGAAACAGTGTCCAAACCCAAAGGTGTTAAAAGTGACGCCATCATATACATCAGCGGAGGTTCTTTTACATCTCAAAGCAGTAATGCCCGTGCCACAGATTGCGCAAACGCAGACCATTACCCTACTATTCTCGGAGAGCCAACCATAAAGTCGCTGGCAAAGAAAAAAGTTATAGTCAGCTACGAATAACCACACATTATTTATATACAACAATGAAAAAAATCA
>CACXEH010000113.1 GCA_902766625.1 uncultured Bacteroidales bacterium
AGATGCTCATAGTGTTCACTGTCACGACTGATATCTTCACGCATGTCTTTGTATCGTTTCAGAATGATTCTGGCAAACCCGATACATTCCGCACGGTCTTCCTTGCCTTTGTCGGAAAGGAAGAAGAGATGTTTTTTCATACCAACGGAATCAATCTTCATACGAAGTGTGTCAATATGATTCTCTGCCTGTTGAGGTTGATCTTTATGCTCCTGCGCTGGTTTATGCTTGTCTTTAACCAGTGATGGCGGAAGACTCTGCAACGTATGAATAAGCCTGCTGTAGCGTATAATCTCAGCGTCCAGACGCTGCATAATGCGCCCGTAAGGCAGCATGTGGGCAGTAAATTCATGGTACATCTCCGAAGCCTCATGACATACATAGGTCATGTTGAAGGTGTAATTTGATTTCTGGGAATAGAGCATCAGTGCAACCTGGTTACTCTTTTGCATGGTGTTTATCATCCTCTGATGTTGCAGTTCAGAGTGCTTCTTTATCTGTTCTGTACTTTGCTTAAGGTCATTATATGTAGTGGCTAATTCCACACGGAGGACCCCTAATGTATGCTCCAGATTCTTTTCATTCAGAACCGCATCCGCATGCACAAGGGAAAAAACAAGCGCAAAGAAGAGACAAATTTTTTTCATCTGAATAATCCTTATAAATAAGCATACAAAATTAGTTTTATTTTTTGTGTTAGCCAAAATCAGTTTCGCAAAATAACTCCTTGTAAGAAAAATTTATATAAATTTGAAGTGGCAATAAGTAAAAGGAAACGTTATGAAACGTTTTTGCGTTATATTAATCTGCACTATATCATGCTTATACATGAACGCAGACAGAATGTTGTTAGAGGCTGAAGCTTTCTCTAACAAGGGTGGATGGCAGATAGACCAGCAGTTCATGGACATCATGGGTTCTCCCTACATTATTGCTCATGGCATGGGGCGTCCCGTCCAAGATGCCGAAACAGTCTTTAATGTCCAACAGACGGGGACATACAATGTATATGTACGTACTTATAACTGGACATCACCATGGTACAAGGGCAAAGGTCCCGGAAGTTTCTGCGTAGTCATCAACGGCAAGCGCCTTAGTATCTCTGGAGATACTGAGAAAACATGGACATGGACTCATGTAGGGCAAAAAAAAAAAAAAAAAGGTGTTTGCAAGATTGCCCTTCAGGATATGACAGGTTTTGACGGACGTTGCGATGCGATATATCTGACGAATGACAACGATGTCCCCCCATCTGCTGCCCCCGATAGTTGGCGCCGCCAACTCAACCCTATCCAAACCACAAGCCAACACTATGATTTCGTTGTTATCGGCGGAGGTGTAGGCGGCATGTGCACCGCCGTTTCTGCCGCACGTCTTGGATTAAAAGTGGCTTTGGTCAACAACCGGCCTGTATGGGGCGGCAACAATAGTTCCGAAATACGCGTTCACCTTGGCGGGCTCGTTGAGGTCGGCAATTATCCTAACCTTGGACGCATGTTGTGTGAGTTCGGACCGTCACGCGGCGGTAATGCAAAGCCGAAAGACTATTATGAAGACGCTAAAAAAGACTCTTTCCTTAAAGCTGAGCCCAATGTCACACTGTTGCCTAACTATCATGCTGTCAGAGTTGAAAAACAAGGCAGTAAAATATCAGAGGTCATCATCAGACACATTGAGTCAGGTCATCAAATCATACTGGAAGCACCCCTTTTCGCAGATTGCACAGGGGATGCGAATATAGGATATCTTGCCGGAGCAGATTTCCGCATGGGACGTGAAGGCTCATCCGAATTTAATGAAATCTATGCGCCGGCAGAGCCCGACTCTTTGACAATGGGGGCCTCCGTGCAGTGGTATTCCGTCAAAGGAAAGGAAAATTTTCCAGAATTTGACTATGGTATGGGGCTTAATGATGACAACTGTGACCAGGTTCTGAAAGGCGAATGGACATGGGAGACTGGAATGAACAAGAATCAGATTACGCAGGCAGAACAAATCAGAGATTATGGCTTGCTGGCCGTATATGGCACTTGGAGCTGGTTGAAAAATCATTCCAAGAACAAAGCCAGATACGCTCACCGCAAACTGGGATGGGTCGCATATTTGGCCGGCAAGCGCGAGTCACGGCGCCTTATGGGCGATTATATATTGAAAGAAGAAGACATATTGAAAAATGTGTATCACGAGGATGCCACATGTGCGACAACATGGAGCATAGACCTTCATTTCCCCGACTCTGTCAATCATATAAATTTCCCCGGCAGGGAGTACAAATCCGCTACAATACACAGACGCCTGAAAGATGCATACGGAATACCCTACAGATGCCTCTATTCGCGCAATGTGGAAAATCTCTTCATGGCAGGACGCAATGTCAGTGAGACACATGTCGCACTTGGGACAACGAGAGTAATGCGGACAATCGCCATGATGGGAGAAGTCGTAGGCATGGCTGCCTATCTCTGTCACAAGCACAACAGTACACCACGTGGCGTGTATTGGTATCATCTCCCAGAACTGAAATCCCTAATGAATACAGGCACAGGCCGTGCCTCTGTTCCCAACAACCAGCATTATAACCCATCCTCATTACTTAACTCAAAAAAATAAGCACAACTTTTTTGCCGCACATCCTGAAATTCTTCAGCGACTCCCTTCCTCCTATCAATTTTTATTGATAAAATTCTGCAATATATTGATTTTCTTATTTTTTTTGTATATTTGCCGAGTTTAATTAGAACTAATTTTAAAAGAAATGAAAAAGAATCACATTATCTGCGCACTCAGCATCATTACATTTGCAGTAGTTTGTATGCCTGCTTTTGCACAAAACACACAGCAGCGCCAACAACGGCAAGCACCCACACGCGGAGGACAAAACATGTCAGGCATGATGGGTTTCAAACATTCGCCACTGGAAGGCGTCTGGCAAGCGTGCAACATCAAAGAAACAGGCGGACAGGTCCATATGCAACTTGTGCCATGTCTTAAACTCGTCGGAAGTACCGGTATGTACCAGAATATCACCATCAAGACTTCTGCCGAGGGAAGTGTGGTCACTGAAAACGGTATGTACATTCAACTCAATGACTCCACATTCAAGCGGGAGATAACGGCATGCACTGACACCGTGGCTGCAAAAAAATATAATAAAACCATCCGCACCGAAGTTCAAGGCAACAATTGGCTAGTCATTGCTTACACCTCTGCTGACGGCAAAGAAAGCTATCAGGAAGTGTGGAAACGTATCAGTACAACTGCGCCTATCTCTATGAGAGGTAACTTCTTCAGAAACAATAAAGGCAATTACAGCGGACAAGGCTCCTCTTCTCTCCAACGTCAGCGTAGAAGCAACGCCAACTCCTCCGGCAATGCATTCCAGGAAGAGATCAACAACGCCATGAAGGAAATGAATGACGACTCGTTCTAAAATATCGGTCTTACTATCATCTGCCAACCGCTTCCTGATGTACGGCACACCGAAAGGAAGAAAATTTTTTCACATATAGTTTTACATTCCAGCCTGTGGAATGTAAGTTCCGGCCAATGGAATGAACATACCATAACATGGGATTTACATTCCAGCCCATGGAACAGAGCTTTTATCTGCAAAAAAATATTTTACCTGCGCACTATTGATATTGCTTTTGCATGAAAGATATATAAACAATGTTGCCATAGGCGAAACACCTATGGCAACATTTTGAATTGATAGCCTTCGGACTGAAGCCACTCGATGGATTTTGGCAAGGCATACCACAATTTCTCCGCACTCCTCAAGGAGTCATGAAAGGTAATGATTGATCCGTTACGGGTAAAACGCTTCACGTTAAAAAGCACGTCTTCTGCCGTCAGTTTTTTACTGTAATCTCGGGTAACGACATCCCACATAACCAACCTGTAGCGCTGGCGCAGGAAAAAATACTGCTCCCATTTCATCCAGCCATAAGGCGGCCGTACCAGATTGGAGTGTATATATTCATTGGCCTTGTCAAAATTATTGATATAACTCCTGATGCCGTGGCGCATTCCGCCAATATGGTTAAAGGAATGATTACCCAACCGATGCCCGGCATTCTTAACCATCTCAAACTCTTTCGGATGCTTCCTGACATTATCGCCCACCATAAAGAATGTGGCTTTTACGTGGTAATGATCCAAGATTTCCAATACCCGAGGAGTTACATCGGGAACAGGGCCGTCGTCAAATGTCAGGAAAACAGCCCTATGTTTTTTATCCAACCGCCAAAGGGCATCGGGATAAATCCAACGAAACCACAATGGCGGTTGTTCAATAAACATTAGTTTCCAAGATTAATATTTACACCTTTAGCGTTCAGCGCTGCGTAATACTGCTCTGCCTCTGCCATGTATTTCTCGGCATTAGGCAACCCTTCTTTACGCATTATGTTTATTGCAGTGAGCATTTCCGTCAAGCGGACAGAGCACTCATACGCATTCGAAGACAAACTATTGGATGAATATAACATGTACCAATCCAGATACTGCTTAGAAGATTCCACCACCTTTGTGAGCAGTTTCACCGCTTTGTCTTTCTTGCCCAGCTGCGACCATGCACGGGCGATTTCTGTCGTTCCACCAATATTCTGGGTATATGATACCGCATAGTCAGGTATCTCCTTCTCGCCTTTCTCCAAGACTTTCAAGGCACGCTCTTTGTCACCACGACGAATGAGCTCATCAGCGAGGACTGAGAACATCCTGCGATGGGTCAGGCACATGCCTCTCACAGTCTGGTCCAAATACAGACTCGGGTCACTGATATTGCCATACCTGAACTTGTTCATAATGTTGTCATACATTTTGTCTGCATCTACAAATTGACCGTTTGTGTTGAACGGCGATACACGATATGCCAAGCCTTCCTGGATAAAGTTATCGCTCAAGTTCAGGTAAAGGTCTTTCCCGACAGTGGCAGCATAATAGATAGGACGCTTCCAGTCTGACTGGGCCAGCATTTCAAGCATCATCAGATGATTCTTGTGCAAAGCGCTCTTGTCTATCTTCATGCAGACATAGTCAGGGATTGAATCTGAAATCATACGGATACCCGAATTGCGGACGTTTTCTTTATTAACCGTAATAATGATACTGTCCGTCGGAATGACGTGCATCTGAGGATCCTTGCTACGCACCCAATATTTAAGAATATTCTTCAACTCATATGGGTTGTCACCTAATATACGCTTAGCCTCTTCCGGATTTTCCCTATACAGTGCGTCAATCTGCGACTTCATCTCAGGCTGGACCTGTATATAATCATTTGTACCTGACATATACTCAGATCTCTCCCATGTTATCGGTGCTGCAGGGGCTTCATAAGCAGGACGCTTCAGTTGGTCGATATACCAGTCTGTCTGCAAGTAGCTCAGGTTACATACACGAACATCAGTGCGTTTGCCTTCTGTATCCTGCGCGTACCATAACGGATAAGTATCGTTATCGCCATTTGTGTAAACAATAGGATATCCCTCAGTCTGAAGAGAATTCAGGTAGTTTTGGCCGAAGTCACGGCATGTGTAACGACCGCTTCGGTCGTGGTCATCCCAAGTCTGACTTGCCATTTGTATCGGCACTAAGACACATATCAACGATACCACTGACGCAGTTATAGTCTCGTTTATTTTCAGTTTCTTCAACCATTCAATAATAGCTACCACACCCATTCCAATCCATATGGCAAAAGCATAAAACGAAGCAGCATAGGCATAGTCACGCTCACGCGGCTGCGTCGGTGTCTGATTTAGATAAAGCACAATGGCAATACCCGTCATAAAGAACAAGAAAAATACGACCCAGAACTGGCGAATTCCTTTTTTCCCGCGATAAGCTTGCCAGAAAAGACCTAACAATCCTAACAACAACGGTAACATATAGAACACGTTATGTCCTTTATTGGATTTGAGATCATCAGGCAACTTGCTCTGGTCACCCAAGCGGAGATTGTCAAGGAAAGGTATGCCGGAAATCCAGTTTCCGTGCTCAGCTTCACCATGACCCTGAACATCATTTTGACGACCAGCAAAATTCCACATGAAATAACGCCAATACATGAAGTTCATCTGATACGAGAAGAAAAATCTAATATTCTCCCATTGCGACGGCACTTTGACTTGAACAGTCTGACTTCCTCTCTCATAATCCACCATATGACCTTTCACACCACCCATCCATGACTCATAGTCTTGGGCGTGCTTGTCATCCCACATACGGGGGAACAGCATATTCTGCGCATAAACGTACTCGCCTTTATTGCCAATCTTCTTGTATCGGTCAGACTCTCCGGTTTCCGTTTTCTCCTGACGGACATATATCGGCGCACCTGTCGTACGGACGGGGACAAGATATTCTCCTTCGCGTTCCAGCTTCACCTGTGATGTGTATGCCGGTCCGTAAAGCAGCGGATAAGAGCCATACTGATCACGGTTCAGATACTCTGCCAACGAGAATACATCTTCAGGCGAGCCCTGATCCATCGGTGGGTTAGCATACGAACGGATAACAACCAATGCATATGACGAATAACCTATCATCAGCATCAGGAAACACAGCATCGTGGTATTCAGAATTCGTGGCAACAACAGATGAGACGTCACTTTCTTGACTTTGAAAAGCACGTACCACATTGCACCCAGAATGATAATACCGCACACGACACTCGTTGCGCCGTGACCATAAAACGGTATGCCAAGCATTGCCACGGAGGCAATAAATGACAGGCACATCCGAACCTTGTTTTTCCCGGTATAGCTCTCGTATATACTCCAGAGCACTACAGGTATCAGCAGGAACATATACAGTATTTCGCCTGTATTGTATGGCATATGCAGTGTGTTGACAAAGAATAACTCAAACCAGCCTCCCACTTTCACCAGTCCAGGCACGATGCCGTACAGGATAACAAATATCAGTACAAATGACAATGCCAACATCATCAGCGAACCTTTGAGCGTAGCGTCCTTATTCTTCTTGTAATAATATATCAGGACTATTGCCGGAATACACAATAAGTTCAAGAGGTGAACACCGATGGAAAGTCCCATCAAATAGGCAATCAGCACCAACCAACGGTCGCTGTGCGGTTGGTCAGCATTGTCTTCCCACTTCAGGATAAGCCAGAACACCAATGCGGTAAACATGGATGAGAAAGCGTACACTTCGCCTTCCACTGCGCTGAACCAGAAAGTATCGCTGAAGGTGTATACCAAGGCGCCTACCACTCCTGAACCGATGATAGCTATCAGCTGCGACGTTGTTTTTACCTCTCCCTCGTCACAAATCAATTTGCGGACAAGATGGGTTATCGTCCAGAATAAAAACAATATACATGTCGCACTGAGCAGCGCTGACATAATATTAACCATCTTTGCCACTTGCGAGGGGTCGCTGACAAACTGAGTGAAGAAGTTACCAAACAGCATAAAGAATGGTGCGCCGGGCGGGTGGCCTATTTCCATTTTATATGCTGTAGTTATAAACTCAGGGCAATCCCAGAAACTGGCAGTCGGTTCAATAGTGGAGCAATAGACGAAAGCGGCTATACAAAACACTATCCATCCGACAACATTGTTTACAATTTTATATTGTCTCATAAATCAAATTATAATCTTTATTTCCTTTCATCCGCAAAGATAGGTCAATAACAGAAATGTGCAAAGTAAATAAATGTAAAAATTACCAAATAACGACTCTTTCCTCAGGAGCAAGGTACATCTTCTCACCTTCTTTAATATTAAATGCTTTGAAGAACGTATCGATGTTGCGTAAAGTCTGATTCACTCTCCATCTACCCAGGCTGTGAGGATCGCTCTTTGTCTGCTGGTAAGCGGACTCATCCGTAATGTTCTCTGCCCAAATACGGCCGTAGCTCAGATAGAAGCGCTGGTCTGGAGTAAAGTCGTCAATTTTTTCATTGCACTGACCCTGCTCTGTCTTTTTGAAGGCATCATAAGCAATGCGCAATCCTCCCTGGTCAGCAATATTCTCACCTAAAGTCAATTTGCCATTGCCGTGTTCGTTCTTGACAACTATCAACTGGTCAAACTGTGCAGCCAGTTTCTCCGTAGCCTTAGTAAAATTAGCCCTATCGGCGGCTGTCCACCAGTTTACCATATTGCCGTTAGCATCAAACATGCTGCCCTGATCGTCAAACCCATGTGTCATCTCGTGACCGATGACAACGCCTATTGCCCCATAGTTCACTGCGTCGTCAGCATTGGGGTCGAAGAACGGCGGCTGGAGTATACCTGCCGGGAACACGATTTCATTAGACAGTGGATTGTAATAGGCATTAATGGTTTGAGGTGTCATACCCCATTCATCTCTGTCAACCGGTTTACCGTTTTTCGCCAGGTTGCGCTCTGTCTCGCACAAACGGGCTGCCTTGATATTTTCATACAATGACTTGTGAGGGTCTATTGTCAGATTAGAGTAGTCACGCCACTTGTCGGGATAGCCGACCTTTACCGTAAAGGCGTTCAGTTTTATCAAACTGTTTATCTTTGTGCTGTCGCTCATCCATTTCAGTGCAGCGATATGCTCTGCCAATGACTTGCGTAAGTTGTTCACCAGTTTCAATATCTTCACCTTGGCCTCTTCTGGGAAATATTTCTCAACATATAATTGTCCTACAGCCTCACCGAGCAAACTGTTGGGATAACCTTGGGCACGTTTCCAACGCGGCTGGCGCTCTTTCTGCCCCCTCAAGGTGCGCCCGTAAAAGTCAAATGCCGTCTCTGCAATCTCGTCACTCAGATAATTGGTGGAACCTGTGATGACTTCGCCTGCAATGTAGTCTCTCGTCTGTTGCTCGGTCATCTCCGCCATGTATTTTTGCGCTACAGCCATAACCTTGGGCTGCGTCAGGATAACCTGCTTGAGTCCTTTAAGTCCTCTCAAATCAAAGTATTGCTTCCAGTCGATAGCCGGATATTCTTTCTGCAGCATGTCAACAGTGTAGATGTTGTATTGCTTTGTGTAGTCACGGGCTTCGGCGCGGCTCATACTTGCCTCGGCAAAAGCGTATTCGATATCATAAATCGTCTTTACGGCACGCTTGGCCTCCCTGGCACTGTAACCTGCAAGCACAAACAACTTTTGCAGTGTCTGACGATATTTTTCCTGTATCTTCTTGGACTCAGGGTCAGTCTTCAGATAATAGTCTCTGTCGGGCAAGCCTGTCGTTCCGGCACTCAAGTACACTACATTAATATTTGAGTTTTTCAGGTCAGCATCAACACCTATATCAAAAAAGGCATTCCCGAGTAACTGATGTATCTTAGCCAAAGTCTTAGTGAGGTCTGCCTTCTTGATTTGGTTAACTTCAAGCAAGTCTTGCTTGAGCGGATTAACGCCCTCGCTGTTCAAGCGCACGCTATCCATGGCTAAATTATATAAATCCGTTACCTTTTGTCCTACTGAACCGGGCGCGTGTTTTAACGAAGATAATTGCGCGAACAACTCTTTTATCTGCTCGCGGTTCTTTTCGTCAAGTTCATGAAAAACACCATAACGCGCATATTCTGCGGTCAGCGGATGTGATTTCATCCAACCGCCACCGGCATATTCATAAAAATTCTCTCCCGCGGATATCTGCGGGTTCATATCTGCAATCTGGATACCAGACTTCATTTCCTGTGCTTGGGCTGACGAAGCAGCAAACAACATCGCACACATCATAGTCGCAATTTTTCTCATATATTATTATTTTATAACTTTGGTGCAAAGTTACAAAAGATTAAGGGAATAAACATGCTTCCGCCTTCTGTTAAGCACTACTCTTTTAGCAGTTGCCCCATATTGATTTCCTTCTTTATGGGTAGAAGAAACATTTTCTCCTCGCCAAGTTTTATATTCCAGCCTATGGAATATACGTCCGGCCCTATAGAATCTACATTCCATCCCATGGAACATACATTCCGTTACTCGGAACATGACACATAGCGAGGCGACATTAATTACCGATACGTTTGTTTTTTCAATTTTTTTACGAATTTTGCAAAAGAAGCTGTGCACCGCAAGATGACACAGTCATGCAAGGCACTATGCTCAAAGCTGCCAACATCTTGAATATGCGCAACTTCCCGGCGAATGTTGTCATGACAGATTCAACCCGCCGACAGGGAACATATATTCACATTCAACAAGAATAGCAACACACTCTCTCTCAACGATGATACGTCTTTTCATTACCATCCTTCGCTTTTCCACAGCCTGTATGGCTGCGGCACTTTTTCTTTCTGTCCCCGTCAAGGCACAAACTGACTTCGTTGCAGATTATTTGACAGCCTTTGAAGAAAAAAACGATTACGCGTCAGCTAATAAGTTTTTCGCCTTTCTCTATCAGGATAAATTTACCGACGATAAGATAGAGTTCCAGAAATCAGCCTCAACAGATACGCTATGCCAACAAGTATGGTACTGGGCAGCTGAATACTATTACAGCCAACAACAATACAATAAGGCAGAAGAGTTTGGATTGAAAGCTCTGCCGCTGTTCGCAGACGGCAACAACAGCAAGGCAGACTGTCTGAATCTAATGGGACTCATCTATGTGCGCAAGGGTGACTTTGCCTCTGCTGCCGACTATGCCCTGCAGTGCCTCAAACTGGACATAAAAAGCGGTGATGACAACTGCATAGCCTCGAGCATGAATACAATGGCAGGCATCTACATGGCCGGCTATCAGGCCAAAGAAGCCGAACGGTACATTCTCGGAGCTATCAAGCATATCAATCGCACAGACAATCTCGCACGCAAGGCCGTCATACTGGGAATGGCTTCAGAGATTTACCATACTCTTGGCGATGACCATAAAGCCCTGTCCTATGCAGAACAGGCATTCAGCATAGGCTCCACACTTGGGCGCAAGCCTCAAAGCAACATACGTCTGTCGCAACAGGCGTCAGCATTACTCGGACTGCACCGTTACAGTGAAGCCGAACATACACTGCGCAAAGTCATTCCCGCGATGCACGAAACAGGTGACACACACTCCATGGCCATTGCCCTCAATAGGTTAGGCATGGCACTTCTCTGTCAAAAGCGCCAAAACGAGGCTATTCCCTATTACAAGGAGGCAGCCGGACTTTTCGCCAAAATGGGAGACCTGTATAATGAGATACACTCACACCGTGGACTTTACGAATGTTATTGGGAACTTCATCCCGACTCGGCAAAAATAGAGCTTGACCTTTTTGACCTATTGAAGGACTCTCTCTACAAACATTCTTCTGCTGAAGCTCTCTCACACTACAACGCTGAGTTTAACAACAATCTCCTACAAAACAGCATTGAAGAAGAACGCATTGCCCACCGCCGTACACTCCTCGGCGGCATTGCGGTTTTGCTGTGCGGACTCTTCGGCGGATGGTTTTTAGTCCGCCGCATCCGCCGAAAAAATCAGAGACAGACCAAGGCCCTGCTTATGGAAATAGAAAAATTACGCTGCCAAGCTGACAACACATCCGGGCCGACCCACTCTGTACTTGAACGCGATACGTCAGAACACTCTCCGGAAATGTCCGCTTTTCTTCTCAACGTAATTACCATTGTCAACGAAAGCCTGCCAACCGGACATTACAGCGTAGAGGACATTGCCTCAAAACTCAACATAAGCGTACAGACATTCCGTCGGCGCATGCAGACAGAAGTGGGCCAGACACCCAAGGCTTTTATCACAGCCATACAAATGGAGTTAGCAGACAAACTGCTCACACAATCAACAGAAATGTCCATACAGGACGTGGCCCGTCAGTGCGGGTTTGACGAGACGAGCACATTCAGCCATACCTTCCGGCGCACCTACGGCGTTTCACCCTCCAAATACAGGGAACAGAATATGGGGCAGCCCCCTAAACAGGTTATTTTGTAAGAAAATAACAACTCAGGGATGAAAAATGTAAGATTTTAGCAAGTGCTTTTCTCCTTTCACGATATAACTTTGCAAATAATGGAGATGACTCTTTTTAGACATTGGAGTATTAAACAAAAACACCGTATATGAAAAAGACAAAGACTATTTTGCACACTTTATTGGTGCTTGCAGCATTTCTGGTTCAAGGACTGCCGTTGCGCGCGGTTGAAACAATGTATGACCCTCAGCAACTCAAGTACGAAATCTACACAAAAACAGACACTGACCCTGGCTACGCTATCGTTGTAGAGTATAAAGGAACAGCCGAAGAGATAGTCATACCGGATAAGGTCACCTACGCCGGCGTGGATTATCCTGTTATAAAAATAGACCAGTTTACCTTTGTCAATGACGGCAAATTCACACCAAGCGTAAAGCGGATCACCCTGTCTGCCACTTTGGAGCAGTGTCAACTCTCCACAAGCGGTTACGGTGTAGGCGTGACAGGTATTTCAGAAAACACACTGCCAAACCTTGAAGACATCTATATCATCCAGAAAAATGCCCGTGCAATAGGCATAGACAACTTCGTATCACAAACCGGCCACACCAGAAATATAACCGGCTACTGGTTTTACTTCCCGTCTGGAAAAGTAAAGATTCATGTGTCACATGATTTGCTCTTCGCCTTGCAATACACACCTACGGACTATTATTCCAAAGAAGATGAAGCGCCTTACAGTCTTCTCGGATACTATCAGTCTTTCCCCGAGAAAATTGTATGGGACGGCACAGTTGACACAGCTACACGTTTTCTGGTAACAACGCCCATTGTTGACAATAACAAACAAGTTGTAGGCAGCATTGACGTAGCCTATATAATCACAGATCTTGCGGCTGGCACAGCAGCCTTATGCCTTCCCCATAAGAACTATCCCTTTCTTCCGGAATACATTACCACAGGCGGGCACTATTACGATGACGCGTTCCTAAATCCGAAGGGCGAGGCAGGAAACATCACTATCCCAGAAAAGGTAACAGCTCCTGACGGCTCTGTACTTACAGTGACACAAGTAGGACAATCTACCGGTTTTGCATTCAATAGCCACATTACCGGCATTGAATTTCCGGCTACGGTCGTTGATTTGGGCGATAATGCTTCCCAAACAGTCTACTCAGGCACAACCACATTGCAGAGCCTTACTTTTGCAGAAGGCTCAAACCTGAAAAACATTGGAGAACATGCACTGCGAGACTTGACAACTCTAAAGACACTCAGTCTGCCGCTCACCATTGAAAGCATCGGCTATAATGCTTTTGCAAATAGCGTATTGCCGGGATTCAAGTTGGGCGACTATACAGCACTGAGAAACATTGGCGAATATGCCTTCTACAGCTCTATCGACACCTGCGGACTGCAAGGAGCCCAGACCCTGCCACCGCTCATTAAAGCTATCCCTCAAAGGATGTGCGAAGGAAACCGGATGCTTACATCCTTTACCTTTCCCGACGGAGTAATCAAAATCGGTGACGAAGCATTCCAATACTGCTACAATCTGGCAGAACGATTAGATATCCCTGCTTCGATTGATACTATAGGACACAACGCTTTCGGCTATTGCTCAAACATAAAGGATGTTTGGGTATGGTCCAAGAACACAGAGAATTTTATCTGGAACTTCAGCTACAACTATGGCTTATATGAGCTCGGAATAACAAATTCGTCACACAGTGATACAAAAATCCACTTCTACTGGAAGACATACGAACAAGCAAAGAACGGCAAAGATAAAAGCGGCCTGCTCCTCCAGTGGTACCGCTGGGGATGTCTGGAACCATGGACAGAAGAACGTCTCATCATTGACACCACAGAAGTAACTTATGCTACAAAGGATGACATTTTTGGCGATGGCGTTTCGCGCGGTTCATCACGCTATCCACGCCCGTCAGCAACATTCGACTACGCTACCCACACGCTCACGCTTGATGGTATGTCATATAATGGTGGTATCAACACTGATATTCAAGATTTGACAATCAACCTGAAAGACAACACATCGCTCGGAGCCCCCATCACCGGCACTGGCGGCACACTCTCCATTGGAGGTTATAGTAGCGCATGGCTCACCATCAACGGAGGTACAGCAGCGGCTATCAATGGTTTTGACAATGTAGTGCTTAACGATGATTACACCTATCTGAACCCCATCGTAACAGAACCCGACGGCGCCACTTACACAGACTGCAAGCTTTCGCTCAACACAACAGAAATCGGCGTTCCCAAGAGTCTTGGACTCGAAGTTGGCGATGTAGTGGTATTCAAAAAGAACGCTGCCGATATTCTCGGTGACGGACGCGCCAAGCTTGACCTCAGTACCTGGACACTCACGCTCAATAACATTAATTTGACAGAAGAAACGAGCAGTACTTATTGTGGCATAAAGATATATACACCTCAGCCACTGACAGTAAATCTCGTAGGTGAGAATTCACTATTTGGCAGTACATTTGGAGTGCGCACCGAAAGCACTGACGTAACATTCAAGAGCGCTGACGGCACAGGAAAAGTTAAGATTCACGGATTCGAACAAGGCATCTCCATAGAAAACGCCAACATAAATATCGAAAATTGCCAAGTGCAAGTCAAAGGTATGATGCCTATGATTGGCCAGATAGAAAGCGTCTGGAATGAAGAAACAAGCCAATACGAATCCAATGGCAAAGACATCTTGACCGTAACGGATGCTACCCTTACACTCGGCGAGGAGAATACATATTCTCCCGCAATGGAGGGTATGGAGAGTCTCGTGTTGAACAACACAAAAATAAAGACACCAAAAGGAGGTATCTTCCTTGCCTATTCTGCCAATCGTGCCGACTACAACTGGTGCAGAAGCAACATCCTTTACCAAACTGAAGGAAACGGCGGTATGCTTATCGGCTCAAAGCGTCTCCCTAAAAATGAAACTGAAATGCAATACACTGACGCATCCTTCGTAATGATAGCACCACACACACCAAGTAAACTGAACTTAAATTTCAACTGCGACGAACGTGTTGAAGTGGTAAACGAATCTGTTCCTTATCTGAAGGAATTGGCCAATAGCCCCAACAGATACAAGTTCACTGGAGCCTACCTGCAAAGCAATGGCGGTTCAGAACTCAAGTATACGTGGACCTCAGACAATGAAAACGTAGCCACCATTGATGCTGACGGTAATGTAAATATTTATTGCTGTCCGGTAAAACTCAAAACAGCATAAATTATCTGCCCGGAGCCAAGTAAATACTGCCTTCGGGTAACATTTCCCCAAAA
>CACXEH010000114.1 GCA_902766625.1 uncultured Bacteroidales bacterium
ACTCGAAGCGGGACTTGAACCCGCACAGCCATTCCTGGCCAAGGGATTTTAAGTCCCTCGTGTCTACCGATTCCACCATTCGAGCAAACCTGAGCGGAAAACGAGACTCGAACTCGCGACCCCAACCTTGGCAAGGTTGTGCTCTACCAACTGAGCTATTTCCGCATAAAAGAGGTGCATTTCACCAAATGCGGTGCAAAAGTAAAGATTTTATTTTATTCTGACAAATATTCTAAAGAAAAAAGTACTCTGAAGTCCTAATTATTCACAATCTCCATTACATTATCACCATCGTAGAAAATGCGGTATCGATGCATTTTCAGTCCCTTTTCACCGTCCGTGATAATGCCAAGATTATTCATGTCATACGTTCTCTTACACCTGCTACAGTAAGCATACCCGTTCTCTCTCAAACCGAGTGAAGGGGAGTAACCTTCCTCAAAACAATTGGGGCAGACCCTGTCGAAACACAACAGCGGTAACGTGGTCTCTCCCTGCTCAGGCATATTTGCCATACCGACAATAAAGCCATTGATTGTATTCAGTTTTTCATAACGCCTCACACTTGTTACGGCCTGTTCATATGAGTTAGTAAGTGAGGAAAATCTGATTTTGCCGTTTTGGAAAGCTATTGAGCAATATGACTCCGTTCCTGTCAGCGCTGCCAGCAAGGGTTGGGTAGTCAAAACCTTGTCGTAATAAAAATATGCCCTGTATCTAGAATACGTTGTCTGCACATCATCAGCACATGAAATTACAGACAACATACAAAGCAACAGCACGATTACCTTCCTATAACATCTCATCGCACTATGCCCCGTAAGGAATCTTTGACAACATCTCCGCCAGTTGCTCCACGCCTTCTGCAAGCTTGCTCTCTATCATTTTGCGAATAAACATGTTGAGTTCCGCACGTACAGTCAGGCGCATCTTTGACGCACCGTCACCGTCTGGAAGCAACTGAATCCACATGTTTATTCCAATAGGAGAACCTTGTGACTCAAATTTTATACATTTTGGCTCATCACGGTCAACAATAGCGAGCGTCATAGCACCCACGGGTGAGTCAACAGACAAAGAATCCTGTGTGAACCGCACACTTTCGAGCCGTTTGATTGCCTCTTCCACCTTACTGCTGTCAAACTGCCCCTTCGCTTGTTCAACAAACGCCGGGTCTTTGAGTCTTGAACACAGATTCTCCAAATGGCGCAAATCTTGCAGCTTATCATAAACCACATCCTGCGCATAGGGTATCAACTTGACACTACTTACAAAATCGTTATTGTCGCTCATGAAATTACAATTTTAGAGCAAAGATAAGCATTTTATTCGCAATTTTATTTCAAAGTTATGACCTAATTATCTTTATTATTTGTATTTTTGAATATCAAAACACCATTATCACTATGTTTGACAATCAGAAAGGACTTTACGTAGCTCATAGTGCCAAGGGCGCCATGAGCATTATAGGTAAGATGGCAAATCGCCACGGTCTCATTGCAGGTGCCACAGGTACCGGTAAAACTGTAACCCTGCAAGTCATTGCAGAAACATTCTCTCAAGCAGGAGTACCTTGTTTCATGGCAGACATGAAAGGAGACCTCTCTGGCATCAGCCAGGCAGGTGCGATGAACAGTTTCATCGAAAAGCGATGCGCAGAGTTTGGAATAGAAAACCCGGCTTTCGCACCTGCGCCCACAAGATTCTTTGATGTCTATGGCGAACAGGGCCACCCTATGAGAACTACTATCTCCAAGATGGGACCGTTGTTGCTGAGTCGCCTGTTGGAGCTCAACGACATACAGGATGGTGTACTCAACATCGTATTCCGCATCGCAGATGAGAAAGGCTTACTCCTTATTGACACAAAAGACTTGCGCTCCATGCTCAACTATGTGTCCAAACATGCCGCTGAATATACCACTACATACGGCAACATATCTTCCGCCAGCATCGGCGCCATACAAAGGGCCTTACTGAATCTGGAGAGTCAAGGTGCGGACAAATTCTTCGGTGAACCCGATTTTGACATCTTCGACCTTCTTCAGGTTGAAAACGGCAAGGGTATCATGAATGTCCTGGAGGCCGACAAACTGATGCACAATCCTAAACTCTACTCCACCTTCCTGCTCTGGTTGCTCTCGGAACTATATTCTCAACTGCCGGAAGTCGGCGACATGGATCTGCCCAAGCTCATCTTCTTCTTTGATGAGGCTCACATGCTATTCAATGGCACCTCGAAGGCACTTGTGGACAAGATAGAGCAAGTTGTCCGTCTTATCCGCAGTAAAGGTGTAGGCATTTACTTTGTTACCCAAAACCCGACCGATATTCCCGAGAATATCCTCAGTCAGCTGGGCAATCGCGTACAACATGCCCTTCGTGCTTTTACGCCAAAAGACCAAAAGGCTGTCAGAGTAGCTGCAGAGACTTTCCGTGCCAATCCGGAGTTTAAAACCGAAGACGCCATCATGGAACTGTCCACCGGCGAGGCCTTAGTTTCTTTCCTCGACGAGAAAGGATCTCCCTCCATCGTTGAACGCGCTAAAATATTGTTCCCACTGAGTCAAATCGGTGCCATATCTGAAACACAGCGCACGGACATCATCAACCGCTCACGTCTGTACGGCAAATATGACAAAGCCATTGACCGCGAGAGTGCATTTGAGGTACTTCTGGCCCAACAAGAGGAATTAGACCGACAGTTGCAAGCCGAGAATGAGGCCAAGGAACAAGAAAAAGAAGCAGCAAAAGGCAAGAAAAAGAAGAGTTGGCTGTCTGCCATCTTCTCAGTCATCATTGGTGCAATTATCTCCAGCTTCGGCAGAAGTCTCGGCAATCAGGTTGCCAAGAGCGTGACAGGTTCCTCCAGCCAGAAGAAGAACAGTAGCGCCGGCGACATCCTGAAAGATGCCACAGGCAAAGCCATCAGTTCTGCCACTCGCTCGGCAGCATCTAAAATTGGACGCGACATCTTAGGTAATATGCTGAAATAATCAGTCCGACGCTCTTAACCAATGCCCTGCCTTCCACTATTGCGTGAAGGCAGGGCATTGGCATTAGTGGACCATAAAAAACTTATCAAACCTGTTGGATGAATTTAACGCATCCGACGATGCACGGGCATCTTCCATATCCTGATTGGACATCGGAGGAGTACGGTGACATATCATCCCGACAAGTATTCCGTTCCAAAGGCTGGAACATTCGTTCCTCACAATGGAACTTATATTCCATATCACAGAACCTCCATTCCATCCTTTGGAATGGAAAACGCACCGCGATATTCAACAGCAATAATTTAATTGTGCAAAATAAAAGTAAAACCATACTTTTGTTTAACTTTGTTATGATTTAGAATAACACTGCGTGAAACGTTTGCTTTTGTTCTTCATATTACTACCGGCAATTGCGGTATTTGCTGGCACACAGAGCAGAAAAGAACCACTTCTGGGCATCTCCTTCGGGAAAAGCGGAATGGTACTTACCGGCACTGATGCCACCAACCATGTTGGGAAGACTTATGACATCACGCAAACATATAGTATATATAACCCGTTAAAGAATAACTATTTGGGTTCTACGAACAACAAGGCTACGGGATATTACTATATTATGTATGACGCCGATGACGCACTGGGAAAGTCATTCGCCAAAGAGGTGACCTGGGAGATTCTTTTCCGTCTGGACAACCAGAGATCACAGGCCGTATTAAAACCGTCCAAAGCCATCATCAGCAGCCAGGAGAGCGGCGGCTGGAGCATTATCCATACATCAGGCGTTGGTATCCAACTGGAATACACCACATCCGGCAATAAAGTCTGTGTCGTTTCAGCTTCTGAAGACAACATTGTGACCGGGCGCTTTTACCATATTGTGGCTACAGTCAATAAGACGACGAACTTTGCCAATATCTACATTAACGGCAAACAGATGGCCAAGGATGTAAGTATTCCGGCAGGCGATTTCCAGTTCGGCAACTTCGGCAACCCGAGAAGACAGAAAAATATGTGGCTTTGCCTCGGTGGAGACAATGCCACAGGCGATGTTCCCGGAGATTGTCAACTGTCATCAAGAACAACCTTTGTTTTCGCCAACATATACAACAAAGCATTAAGCAATCGGGAGGTTGAAGAGTTGTACGATGACAATGTAAGATTTTACACCGAACCTGTCAAGCCTTCCTTGAACAACGACCTGATTCTTGATGCGGTGTTCGGCAAAGACGGTTCGGCCAACGATGTTTCCCCTTATCGTGCCCACCTCGACATCAACAGGAAACCAAAGACATCATACAACACGCAACAGCGGCGCTATGAGGCCATACGCGACTCCGCCACATATTTTGATTTCTATTGTCGTGACTATGCTTACGATCCTTCCATCACCGCACAACTCGGAGAAGCGTTTTCCTTTGAAATTTATTGTCAAAACTCTGCCTCAGCAGACCAATGTGTCATCTCCAACCAAGAAGAAGGAGGTGCCGGGATGCAGTTCACCAAGTCATATCCATCATTTGTATGCAATACTTTTGGCTACCATTCTAACACTTCAAAAATGGGTAGCGGAAAAAGCACAGTAACCTCAAAAGCGATTCCTTCAGAATACTACAACCACTATATCGGAACATACGACCGAAACAATAAAAAAACTAAATTATACATCAACGGCATTTCCTGCGACTCTGCTTCAATGGATGCAGGCGACAACCTGTGTTTCCCGTTTGCAGGTTTCCAATGGTTGGGTATCATGGCGGACACCCGCGCCAATGTGACACACGAGAGCAGC